>DATEOP010000168.1:0-2601 GCA_035274065.1 Burkholderiaceae bacterium | reverse complement strand
TCATTGCGTAGTCCAGATACGAACGCCGCATCTCGTCTTCGAGCGAAATCGGCAACGTTTCCTTCGCGAATTGATCCACTGAATCTTCCAATGCAGGCCGGTGGGCCAAGCGGAAATCAAGCTGCGAAGTTTATCAGTGGGAGGCGTCGATTCGTCGGCTTTGGGCCGTCGTGTGCTGTAATCGCGCGCCCGAATTTGGCTGCAAACACCCTCGCCCCATGACCGACATTGACACGCTGGTGCACGCCCGCTGGGTGATCCCGGTCGTGCCGCGCGGCGCAGTGCTCGAGCACCATGCGATTGCAATTGCGAACACTGCAATCGTCGACGTGCTGCCATCGGCTGAAGCCAGCCAGCGTTATCGCGCAGTGACCACGCATACGCTGCCGACGCACGCGCTGACGCCGGGCCTGATCAACTGTCATACGCACGCGGCGATGTCGCTGCTGCGGGGCGTCGGCGACGACCTGCCGCTGATGCGCTGGCTGAACGATCGGATCTGGCCGCTGGAAGCCGCGCTGGTATCGGCCGATTTCGTGCACGACGGTGCTCAGCTTGCCGGGCTCGAAATGTTGCGCTCTGGTACGACAACCTGCTCGGACATGTACTTTTACCCAGAGGCGAGCCTGCGCGCACTGCGCGGACTGGGCATGAGGGTCGTGGCGGGCATCGTGGCAATCGAATTTCCGACCGCGTATGCCGCAGATGCGGACGACTATCTGCGTAAAGGACTTGCAACGCGCGATGCGTTTCGCAACGATCCGCTGGTGAGCTTCACGCTGGCTCCGCACGCGCCCTACACGGTCGCCGATCAAACGCTGAAGCGCATCGCCGTTCTCGCTGAAGAGCTCGACTTGCCCATCCATACCCACGTGCACGAGACCGAAGATGAGATCGCGGAATCGATCACGAAGTATGGGTGCCGCCCGCTGCAGCGACTCGATCGTCTTGGGCTCGTGTCTGAACGCTTAATTGCTGTCCATGCGGTCCATTTAAATGACCACGAGATTGCACTGCTCGCGCAGCGCGGCGCTTCAGTTGCCCATTGCCCGGCGTCTAATCTGAAACTGGGCAGCGGCCTTGCGCCGGTGGCAAAACTTTCGGCAGCCGGCGTGAACATCGTCATTGGCACCGACGGCGCAGCGAGCAACAACCGAATCGACATGTTGGCGGAACTCCGACTGGCGGCTTTGCTTGCCAAAGGCGTCGCTCAAGATGCCAGCGTGTTCGGCGCGCGCGAAGCTCTGGAAAGCGCCACGTGGGCGGGTGCGTGTGCGCTTGGGCTTGAGCGCAGCATCGGCTCGATTGAGGCCGGGAAGCAGGCCGACCTCGCTGCGTTCGATCTCGCGGCCGTGGAGACGCAGCCGCTTTATGACGTCGTGTCGCAAATCGTGTATGCGGCGGGCCGGGAGCAGATCACCGATGTATGGATTGCGGGCGAACCTGTTGTGCATAAGCGACAGGCTCTTGCAGATAGCGATGGCCAATTGGAAAAGACCCTGATGGCCTCGGTGAGCGCGTGGCAGAATCGTTGCCGGCAAGTTCTGCTCACGAGCGGGGCTGTTTAGGCAGGCGAATACAAGCACGCATTAGTGCCGTGCTTGCCCAAGCGACCACCGATCGACGCTAGCTTGCCGGGATCGTTCGGTTTGCGCACCGGATGCTCAGTTTTTAAAAAATTTCGAATCTCGAGTGAGGAGCACCAATATGAAATTCATCAAGCTGGGCCTCGTCGCCGCGGCACTGATGACCGTCTCGGGCGTAAGTCTCGCCCAGCAGAAGGACATCAAGATCGTCGATCCGCGCGAAAGCCCATACGTCATTAGTCCGAATGGCGTGGTTGTCATGAACCCGTTTGGCCTGTGTTGGCGGACCGGTTTCTGGAGCGTTGAGCGCGCCAGAAGCACCAAGGTCGAAGGCAGTCCATTTCCCGTGGGCTGCGTATGCGACAAAGAATTGATGCCAAAAGAAGTGTGCGAGCCGCCACCGCCGCCACCCGCACCACCCGCACCGCCGGCTCCGCCTAAGCCGCCAGCACCACCGGCGCCGCCCGCTCCGACCAGCGAGAAGGTGACGTTTGCAGCGGATGCGTTGTTTGACTTCGACAAGGCAACGTTGCGTCCGGAAGGCCGCGCGAAGCTGGATGACCTCGTGTCCAAGCTGGCCGGTGTCAGCCTTGAAGTGATCATCGCGGTGGGCTACACGGACCGCATCGGCAGCGATGCTTACAACCTGAAGCTTTCGCAACGTCGTGCACAGGCTGTGAAGGATTACCTTGTCACCAAGGGAATCGAGCCGAACCGCGTCTACACCGAAGGCAAGGGTGAGGCCAATCCGGTCAAGCAGTGCGCGGATCCATCGCCGAAGGGTGAAGTGAAATCGCGCGCGCAGTTGATCGCGTGCTTGCAGCCGAATCGCCGCGTCGAAGTGGAAGTCGTCGGTACGCGTCCGATCAAGCGCTAACCAAGTCGTTAATAAGAAAGATTGCGCAAACTAGCCCCGCTTCGGCGGGGCTTTTTTTTGCGCATCATGGTTGCGTAACATCGGACCGATGAGCCCCAACGTCGACCAAGCTGAGCTTTCAAAATTCAGCGAGCTCGC
>DATEOP010000167.1:0-6100 GCA_035274065.1 Burkholderiaceae bacterium | reverse complement strand
GTCATTGAATTCTTGATTTCAAGCTAGACGGCATAGAAGATGCAACGCGCGACCGGTTGCTATCAAGAAACGTCGAAACACGGAGCGCACCAATGACAAAGTGTCTGACCCGGATTTTTCCCCGTGCAATGATTGCAGCGGCCCTGACGGTTGCCTTCGGGGCCGCCAATGCCGTGCCGTTCTTCTGGACCGACTGGATGGGTACCGACCAAGACCCGGGCACAGGCTTCCAAGCCCAAGGAACGATCACCACGCCGACCTCCTCGGTTACCGTTACCTATACCAATCCTCTCGGTGTTGGGTTTTACCAGCCCAGCGGAGGGATCGACTACTACGTCAACGGCAACACCGCGTCCGGAACCCAATCGCCGTACACGAGTAGCTTGGTCAGCAACCGGCCGACGGGCACCGACATCATCGCGCTCCAGTTTGCGGGAACGCAGACGTTGGAATTCTCGGAGACGATCGCCAATCCGGTGTTCGCGTTCGTCAGTCTTAACCGTAACGGCTACGCGTTCGACCAAGACTTTGAAATTTTGAGCGTTGGCGGAACCGACGGCCACGCCTGCGGCTATTGGGGGTGTGGCGGCGTTACGAAACAGATCGTGGACCTCGGGGGCGGCAACTTCGAGTACCAACTCAACGCCAGCAACGTCGGCGGCACTGAACCGCACGGTACCCTGCGATTTACCGGCGCTTTCGACGAAGTGACATGGCGCAGCTCCACCAACGAGTTCTGGAACGGATTTACGGTCGGAGTGCAGGGAACCGCCCAGGAGCTGCCTTGCGAGGTTGATCCGACCCTGCCTCAGTGCAATCCCAATACTGTTCCGGAGCCGAGCAGCTTGGTGCTGTTGGGGCTGAGTTTCATTGGGTTGGGGTACTTCAGGCGGCGCAAGCCTAGTTGAGCGAATGGCTTGTCTCTCGGCGTAAGCCCAGCGTGGGTGTCAGTCGTGAGGCTCGTAGAGCAAGGTTCGTCGGCGAAAAGGCGTTTCACTGAGTCGGATTGAACGCCGTAGTAGTGACACTGCGGCGCATCTGCGCAACGCGGCGCACGAAGCCCGCCGAATGTGCTCCGTCGAGCCAGCGTGCAACGACCACCGCTTCATTGTCCGGATCGATCCACGTCATGTGTCCACCGGCGCCGAACATGAACCAACTCGAGCGCGAAGCGTCGGCGAACAGGCGCCCGTCGCGATTGAGCCATGTAAGCCAGCCGTAGAACGGTGCGACCGCGTAGGGTTCGTGCATGCGCCGCACCCACTCGCGCGGGATGATCTGCTGGCTCTGGTGCACGCCGCCGTCCAGCAGCAACTGGCCGATGCGCGCCTGGTCGCGTGCGCTGATCTTCACGCCGCCGCCCCAGTGCGTGCCACCGGGAACTGACTGCATGCGCTGGCCGTCGATCTCAACCCACGCATCGTCGTAGCCTTCCCATTGGAAATCGCGGCCGCCGCCGATCGGCCGCAACACACTTTCGAGAAACACCTCGGGCAGCGGCCGCTTGAAGAGGTGCAGCAGCGCCAGCGAGAGCTGGTTGATGCGCACGTCGTTGTATTCCCAGTAGCTGCCCGGCTCGCGCAGCGCACGCCGCTCTCCTTTCTTGCCTACGGGTGGCTTGGGGTCGTGAGACACGTGCCGGTAGTGCTCCACCTGGTCGGGCATGCCGAAACATTCTCCCTGCCATTCGCTGGTCTGCGTGAGCAGGTGCTCCCACGTGATCACGCGGTTGTGCGCTGAATCGAAGCCGATGCCCGGCAGCCGCTCGCTGACGCGCTCGCTCGGTTCGAGCAGCCCGCGCGCATGCGCGACGCCCGCGAGCAGCGCGAGGTAAGTCTTCGCGACGCTGAACGTCTGGTCCGCGCGATCGGGTTCGCCCCATGCGGCGACTTCCTCACCGCGCACACGAATGACGCCGGACACACCGCCGCGTGGATGCACCGGCCCGCGCAGGCGGTTGAACGGCGGCGGGTCATCGTGATGGACGCCCCAGCGCGCAAGGTCAGCGGTCGGATCGCGCGGCCACGGAATCTCGTGTGACTGCGCGAAGGTGATGGCTTCTTTGAATCGGTCCATGACATGCCAGCATACTTTGTGATGACGATGGGGACTAGGGCTGTGCGTGCGGCCTCGTAGCCCGCCATGGAACGCGGCGACAAGGCCCCTTCCGGACGACTGCTGCATCGAAACCGCCTGCTAAGCAACGGCAGCAGAAGCGGCGTTAGCGCTTGACGGCCCCGTACGTCGCGGCTACTTTCCAAGATCATCACGCCGAAGCACTGAGCCCGCTTGCGCGGAAACGGTGTTTGCGGCCAATCGCTCCATGTCCGCGCGGCCTCTTGTCATCGTCACCGGCAGCGCCGGGTTTCTCGGCCAAGCGCTGATCGCGCGCCTCGTCGATCGATTCACTGTCGTAGGTCTGGAAGCGATGCTGCCGGAAGCGGCTTCGTCGGCGTTCGAGACGATTCGCACTGATCTGACGTCCGACTCCAGCGTGCGTGCCGCCTTCGAGCGTGTGCAGACAGGCTACGGAACCCAGATAGCTGCGGTCGTTCATCTCGCGGCGTACTACGACCTATCGGGCGATCCGAGCCCGAAATACCAGGAAGTCACCGTCGAAGGCACGCGCCGCCTGTTGCGTGCATTGCAGGCGTTCAACGTCGAGCGGTTGATCTTCGCCAGCACGCTGCTCGTGCACGCACCCGGTGCACAGGGTCAAAAGCTCAACGAAGACTCGCCGCTCGATCCGGGGACACCGTATCCGGAGTCGAAACTCGCAACCGAAAGCGTGCTGCATGAAGAGCGCGGCAAGGTTCCAGTCGCGATCCTGCGCTTGGCGGGCGTGTACGACGAACAGACGCGTGCAGTGTTTGTCGCTCACCAGATGGCCAACATCTTCGAGCGTAAGTTGATCAGCCACGTGTATCCGGGCGATCTGTCGGCCGGACAGCCGAACCTGCATGTCGACGACTTCGTCGATGCGATGCTGCGCGCGATCGACCGTCGCACCGAACTACCCGAGGACGTCACGCTGCTGATCGGCGAAACCGAAACGCTTGGCTACGGCGAGGTGCAGCGCCGGCTCGGCGAGCTGATCCACGGCGAGCCGTGGGAGACGCGCGAGATTCCGAAGGCGCTCGCGAAGAGCGGCCAATGGGTGCAGGAAGACGTGCTTGATCAAGACCCGTTCGTGCAGCCATGGATGATCGATCAGGCCGATCATCACTACGAGCTCGACGTGTCGCGTGCCGACCGGTTGATTGGTTGGAAGCCGCGCCATCGGATGAGCGAGCTGTTGCCCGCGATGGTGCGCGAGCTGAAGAAGGATCCGCCGCGCTGGTACAAGATCAACAAGCTGAACCCGGCGACGGTCGCAGCCGCGGGCACGGCGTGGCTGCAGGAGTCGCCGGAAGCTGCGGCCGAGCGCAGCAAGCGCGCGCAGCAGGCGGCAAAGCAACTGAAGCGTGAGCACAGTGCGACGTTGTGGGCGCCGTGGACGAATATCTGCCTCGGCCTGTGGCTCGCCGCAAGTCCGGTCGTGTTCGGCTTGTTCGACGGCATTATCGATAGCCCGCACGACGTGCCGCCAGCTGCCGGCCACGAGCTGCCGCCGGCGGCGGTGCGCGATACGTGGCTCGGCATCAGCGACATCACGAGTGGAACGATCATCGTCCTGCTCAGCTACCTGTCGTTGTCGCGCCAGCACGGATGGGCGCGTTGGGCGCTCGCAGCAGTAGGCACGTGGCTGCTGTTCGCACCACTGGTGTTCTGGACCTCGAGTGCCGCCGTGTACACGAACGATTCGATCGTCGGCGCTCTGTTGATCGCGTTCGCGGTGCTGGTCGGCACGCCGCCGGGCATCGCGGCTAATGCTCTAGCCGACGAAACCGACACCCCGCGCGGCTGGACGTATTCGCCGTCGACGTACGTGCAGCGCGTGCCGATCGTGGTGCTCGCGTTCATAGCGTTTCTTGTATCGCGCTACATGACCGCATACCAACTGGGGCACATCGCATCGGTGTGGGACCCACTGTTCGGCGACGGCACCGAAGCGATCATCACGTCGAGCGCGTCGAAGGCGTGGCCGATTCCAGACGGCGGCGTCGGCGCGGTGACGTACTTGATCGAAGCGCTGAGCGGCGTCATCGGTGATCGGCGACGCTGGCGCACGATGCCGTGGCTGGTGCTCGGATTCGGCTTGCTGATCGTGCCGCTAGGCGCGGTCAGCATCCTCTTCATCATCATCCAGCCGATTCTGTTCGACACATGGTGCGGCCAGTGTCTGGTGACCGCGGTGATCACCGTGCTGATGATTCCGTATGCGATCGACGAGCTGATCGCGACCGTACAGTTTCTGCTGCAGAGCGGACGTGCCGGACGTCCGTTCTGGCGCACGTTCTGGCATGGTGATCAACTGCCCGGCGGCGGACGCGATACCAACCCGGGCATCGATGCGCCGCTCCGCGTCGTGTTGAAGACGTTTGCCACCGGCGGCGTCACGTTTCCGTGGACTTTGGTCGCTGCCGCGGCCCTAGGCGTCGTGCTGATGTGCACGCGGCTGCTGTTCGGCGCAAGCGGTGCGATGGCCGACAGCGATCACCTCGTCGGCTGCATCGTAATCACGGTCGCTGTTACCGCATTTGCGGAAGTAGCGCGGCCGGTGCGCTTCATTAACGTACCACTCGGCGCGTGGTTGATCGCGGCGCCGTTTGTGATCGGCGGAGCAACTACGCTGGGCACCGCCGCCAGCGTCGTGATCGGTGCTGGGTTGATCGCTTTGAACTTACCTCGCGGCAAGCTGAGCGGCGAACACTACGGCGGCTGGGATCGCTACCTCGTGTGACTCACTCCGGAAGACTCGAATCGTGCAAGCGCTCTAGGCCGAATGGGGTGCAGCGACGGCTTCCAGTTTTACGGCCAGGAACGCGACTAAGACGCTCCATAACGACGCCCGTGCGCCTCTTCTCTTCATCTCGGGGAGCGACGATCACCTGATGCCGCCCGCCGTCCAACACTCGAACGCGAAACACTACAAGTCGAACACGAAGCCGATGCCGGCAGCCGCTCGCTGATGCGCTCGCCGGGTTCGAGCAGCCCGCGTGAATGCGCAATGCCTGCGAGTAGCGCGAGATAAGTTCGCGACGCTGAACGTCTGGTCCGCGCGATCGGGTTCGCCCCACGCGGCGACTTCCAATTTCACTACTCTGAGCAGCAAGAAGATATGAAGCGGATTCTTCAGGCATGAATTTGGAAACTTAACTTCTGCGTTGAGCCGATAGTGAAACGACGACAGCGAGTTTTACTCCCAACAGATCAACCGGATCAACCAGCCTGGCGCGAAGCGCGGTAGATTTCATGATCCGGCTGTAGCGCATCGGTAAGTGGCCCTCGGCCTACTGAATGTTCTAACTTGCGACCTATAAGAGAGAGTTATGACTGAAGCGACGGTTCGGGGCAGTTGTCTTTGCGGTGCCGTGAAGTACGAAGTAAGCGGCGAACCACAGCGCTTCTTGCACTGCCATTGCAGTCGCTGCCGTAAGGCAACGGGGACCGGTCATGCCTCAAATATCTTCCTGCAGCCGGCATCGCTAACGTGGCTGAGTGGTGAAGAGCACCTGCGTTCATTCAAGGTGCCGGAAGCCGTGCGTTTTACCAATGTGTTCTGCGCGACGTGTGGCGGGCGAATGCCGCGTCAACTAAAGGGCACCGATGCCGTGCTGATTCCAGCAGGATCGCTTGACGATGATGCACCTCTGAAACCGCAGGCGCGCATCTTTTACGGTTCCCGGACCTCGTGGTCGTGCGAGGATGTTGCGCTGCCTGCACATGTTGAATACCCGCCGCAGGAGTAATCGCGAGCGCATCAGCTCGGCGTAATCGCCGCGCAGATCTGCCTGCTTGCAGTCATCGCCGCCGCGTCTGAGGCAGGACCAGGCGCGGGAATAATAGGTTCATATCCTGGCGTACCCGCTCATAGCCGTTGGCGACGCGATCAGTGCCGACCTTGCCTAGTGACAAGCGGTTCTATATTTGTGATCACCCAGCACCACGGAAGTCTGTGCTTGCCGATCTGGGATTGACCAATACTTCTTCAGCAACC
>DATEOP010000166.1:0-3821 GCA_035274065.1 Burkholderiaceae bacterium | reverse complement strand
TTGACGCCGTCCCAGACCATAAGCCGGTCCTGCAACGGCAGCGCTTCGAGGATGTACGCGATGTCAGCCGGATGCAGACGATCGAGAATTGACTTGAGCTCATTCAGATGCTGCCGGTGCACCAACTGCTCGACGAGCGCTTTTTTCTCCTCGACGGGCGTCTGCTCTCGCTCAACTAGTGCTTCAACACGGCGCTGCTTTTCCAGCAGTTGTTCAACGCGCGCGAGCGCGCGCTGCGCCGCCTCGGGATCGTGCGCCTGCGCAGCATTACGCTGTTCGCGTTCGAGTTCTTGTTCGGTCATTTCCGCCATCGTGGTGCCCTTCCGCGGCGCACGGATTGTAGGCGGCTACTCGGCGCTCACGGCACCGAAGCGTCGGCCATAAAACGTTGAATGGCGGCAGTTCTCCGATCCAGGTACGGGCCCGAGCGAATCCGGCCGTAGCGCTTGGGGTTTGGCAGGTACGCGGCCAATCTTGCCGATTGTTCGGCATTTAATTGCGAGGCACTGACGTTGAAGTACTGACGAGCCGCAGCTTCTGCGCCAAAAACTCCGTCGCCCCACTCGACCACGTTCAGATACACCTCAAGAATGCGGCGCTTATCCCACAGCGCCTCGATCATGTACGTAATCACGAGCTCCTGCGCTTTTCGCAAGTAGCTTCGCTCCGACGACAAAAAAAGGTTCTTGGCCAGCTGCTGCGTGATCGTTGAACCTCCGCGCGCGACCTTACCTTTTCGAACATTTTCCTTGTACGCCTTCTCGATCGCCTGCCAGTCGACGCCCTCGTGTTCGGTGAAGTTTGCGTCCTCGGATGCGACAACTGCGCGCTTGAGGTGATTCGAGATCCGCGGGTAATCGGTCCACCGGTGCTTCAGCTCCGCGTTAGGCTTTTTTTCGCGCAGCGATGCCAGCTCGCGGCTCATAAATGACGTTTCGCCCGGCTCGTTCCACTTCCACCATGCGATCCAGCCGAAGTACCACAGTTGGATCGAAAGCAAGACGATCAGCGCGAGCAGCAACCCTCGCAGCGCCCAGCGCAATACAGCGCGCATTGCTACCGTGCGACGACGTACTCGGTCGATTGGAGTTTCAGCAGGTCTCGCAATTCGCGGTAGACGGCGCTGGTGTCCGGTCGCACACCACGCCACAGCAAAAATGACTCCGCAGCCTGCTCGATCAACATGCCGAGACCGTCGACCACCTGTTTCGCACCGCCTAGCTGTGCAAGCTGCATGAACGGCGTCGCGTCTGCCGCATACGCCAGATCGTACGCGAGCGTACAGTCGTTGAACGTGTCCGGATCGATCGCAGGCGCTTCGTGATTAAGGCTGGTTGTCGTCCCGTTGATGATCAGATCGAAATGCTCCGCAGGAATTTCATCGAAGTGAATTGCCTCAACCCCAAATTCTTCGGCAAGCTCTTCGGCGCGCTTGTGCGATCGATTGGCAACGGCCAGCCAACGCGGACTCTCATCGAGCATCGAACCAAGTAACCCCCGGACCGCGCCACCCGAGCCGAGTACCAGCACCGAGCAGTCGGAAAAAGAAAACTTCAGGCGTTCTCGCAGGTCGCGTACGAAGCCGATGCCGTCGGTGTTGTCGCCGACGATGGTGTCACCGTCGAACTTCAAAGTGTTCACTGCCCCTGCGACCCGTGCGCGCGGTGTCAGATCGTCAGCCAGCTTGGCCGCGTCGATCTTGAACGGCAGCGTGACGTTCAGTCCTCCATAGCCTGCTTCCCGAAGCGCCAGTGCCTTGTCTTCGAAGCCGTCGAGCGGTGCCTCGATCCGCTCGTATGTGAGATGTTGCTTCGCCTGCTCAGCGAACCTCCGATGAATCTCGGGTGACCGGCTATGCGATATCGGGTTACCGACAACTCCGTACTTGTCGACGGTGGGCATTGAGTCGGGTCAGGGCTTTGCGCTGCGGGTGGCCAGCTGATCGTTAGTGAATATCCACGTACGTGTAATTTCCAGGATATCCGTGTCGCGCGCAATCTCCGGTGGAAAAGGTGGGTAGGGACCGGCTATTTGCACGATTCTGCGCGCGGCGCGGTCAAGTATCTGTGACCCCGACGATTGATCGATCATTGCATCGGCAATCGATCCGTCCTTGCGAATGGCTACTGTCAAGCGCAATGCGCCATAGAAACGTCCACGCGCGTCATTCGGATAGTTTTCGTTGCCGATTTTCTCGACTCGCGCTCGCCAGTCTTCGACATAGCGAGCGTAGCGGTACTCCGACGCGCTTGGCATAAAATGGTGCTTGCGCGGCCGCTTCTGATAATCCGAGATCTGCTTCGCTATTTCGGCCTGGGCTCGCGCCAGCTGCTCGTTCGCCTCATCATCAGTGCTGCCGGATTGTGGCTGTTGAGCAGACGCTTCATTCAGCGGTGGCGACCGCAGCTGCAACGATTCGCGAAGCGTCGCAAGCAGCTTTCTTTGCTCCTCCTCCAGCTGCTGCACGTTCTTGCGGGCCGATTCAAGCGAATCGCCATCGCGCATCTCGAAACTGTTCGGCAACGGAGACGTGCGACGGCCCGCATCGTTGGTCCCGCCGCCGTCGAGATTATTTTGCGCGAGCGCTTCTACTGTGCCTGGCGCGGTGTTGCTTTTTGCATTGACCAGAATGATCTCGACCGGTGGGTCGGTCGATCGCACGCGAAAGATCTCGGGATCGACAAAACGAACTGCCAAAGCGGTGATGTGCAGGCCGATCGACACTGTCATCGCCGTCACCAGCACTTTATCGGCAAGGAACGAGCGCAATCCGTAGGCCGGCGCAGCCACGCTGAGTTCAGCTAAGTCCATCGACCCGCGACGTCATTAAGTTCATATCTCTCGCATCCGGCGCTCTACGCATTCGGAGTCAATTGATTGTAGCCAGCACCTTCGATTTGGCAGGTGACAAGATCGCGCTAGTCTGCCGCCGCAATCGTCGCTCGTGACGCGGCGGCTCGAACCGTCAAGATGCGGTTGAATTACCGGCCGAAGGTTCTTTCGTCGCTTCGTTGACCGCCGCGTCTGGCTCTGCACTTTGCTCTGCCGCAGACAGTGGCGGCAGATCCAGACTTGCGACGATTTCGTCGTCGTCTGCTTCAACGATGCTTTGCGCGGCTAGGACTCTATGCATGCGCGCCTCGAGCGTCAGGTCGACATGGTCCATAGAGATAATGTCCAACTCAACCTTCTGTCCGCGTGGCAAATCCGGAAGTCCGGGGAGTCGGGTAATGAAAGGCACGCCGTCGAGGCGCAATACGTCGCTCTTCAATACCGTGGCACCGACCCGCGTCATTTTTTCTTGTTGGAACCACCGCAGAGACCAGTACCGCTCGAGCTTTTGTTGAAACTCCGCATACGCTGAGTAAGCGGACTCGAAGCCTGAGACCACCCCGAACAGTTCGGCGTCGTTGGATGAATAAGGCGGCGTCTGCGCACGAACTGCCGCCAAGAGCTGCCGTTGATTCACCAAGTCGACATAGCGTCGCAACGGCGACGTACACCATGCATAGTGCTCAACGCCGATGCCTTCGTGCGGAGCGGGCACCGTTCCCATCTTCACCCGTCCGAGCGCCTGCGAGCGATAGATACCGGCAGTGCGATGTGCAGAAAGCCACTTGCCCCACGTGCTATTGGCGAAAATCATCAGCTCAGCAACAATCAGATCGAGCGGTGCTCCCCGGCGGCGCTGCCGGATGCTCACCCGCGCCTGATCGTCGACGCCTTCAAGCTCGAAGGAGTAATCGACCCTGCCGACGGGCTCGGGCCGGCCGCGCACTTGTTCGCGCTGCGCCAGAAGATTGCGTGCGAAGTACCACAGC
>DATEOP010000165.1:0-2593 GCA_035274065.1 Burkholderiaceae bacterium | reverse complement strand
CTCGAACGCCACCGACCAGCACTGGTGTTCCATCAGGTGCGTGGCGCGGGTATCCATCGGCATAGCCACACGCGACGACACCGATTCGAGTCGCACGCTGTGCCAGAAACCGCGATCCGTACCCGACCGCCTGACCCGGAGCCAAGTTCTGCAGTGCGATCAACCTCGACTGCAACGTCATCGCAGCCTTAACACCCAACTGTGCCGCCGTGTGCGACTCATCGGTCGCCGCACCATACAGTGCAATGCCGGGTCGCACCGAGTCACCCTGCACTTCCGGCCGCAGGAACAAGGCTGCGGAATTGGCAAAGCTGCGCGGCTCGGCCCAGTCCGCCGCAATATTCTGAAACGCCGCCAATTGCTCGGACACCTCGGCGGGGCCACTCGCACCTGCCGCGCGGTCAGCATTGGCAAAGTGAATCATCAGCGTCAATTGCGCGACGTTGCGACATGTCTTCAGGCGCGTGTACGCCTCTCGCGCACGCAGTGAATCAAATCCAAGCCTGTTCATTCCGGTGTTGAACTTCAGGTAGACATCGACCGGTGAGGTGAGCCGCGCATGTTCGAGCAAGTCGATCTGAGAAGCTTCATGGACAACTGTCGTCAACTTCAATGCCGAGACAACTTCCAGGTCGCGCGCGTCGAAACATCCTTCAAGCAGCAAAATGGGCCGCAACCAGTCGGCATCGCGTGCGCGCTGTGCCTCATCGAGATCGAGCAATGCAAGTCCATCGGCGTCGGCGAACGCGCGCGCGGCTCGCAACAGGCCGTGTCCATAGGCATTCGCCTTGACGACTGCCCAGACGAATCTTCCGCGTGCGTGCATGCGCGCGAGCGCAAGATTGCTGCGCATGGCCTGCAAGTCGATTACCGCAGAAATTGGCCTGGGCATCGGAATTAAATGAGGAATTGACGCTCAATAGCATAGTGCCGCGCGTCATTGGTCAAGCATAAGTGCGTGATATAACGCTGGAAAAGCGCAGTATCAGCAGGACAACAAGCGCACAACTTTCTAGGGAGACGGTTCGCTTGCTGCCACAGCATCAGGCTTTTGCATCATGAAGCGCGGCTTCTACGTCATCATGGCCGCGCAATTCTTTTCATCGCTGGCTGACAACGCGCTTCTGATCGCTGCGATCGCGTTGCTGCGCGATGTTCAGGCGCCGGCCTGGATGACGCCGATGCTTAAGCTGTTTTTTGTATTTTCCTACGTCGCGCTCGCTGCGTTCGTGGGTGCGTTCGCCGATTCGTTTCCGAAGGCGCGCGTGATGTTCATCACGAACATGATCAAGGTGGGCGGCTGCCTGCTGATGTTTCTCGGTTCACATCCGCTCCTCGCGTATGCCGTGATCGGATTTGGTGCCGCCGCATATTCGCCGGCCAAATACGGAATCGTGACCGAGTTGCTGCCTCCGGACAAACTCGTCGTCGCCAACGGATGGATCGAGGGGCTGACAGTGACCTCGATCATCGTCGGGTTCCTGATCGGCGGGATATTGATCGATCGGAACGTCTCAACGTGGCTGTTGCTGTTCGACATGCCGATGATCGACACCGGTGTAGATCTTCCGGCTGAAGCTGCGATTGCCGTTATCGTTCTTATCTACATACTGGCAGCTGCAATCAATCTGCTGATTAGCGATACGGGGGCGCGTTACGTCAAGCAGCATTCGCACCCGTGGAAATTGATCGTGGGCTTCGTGCATTGCTGCAAGGTGCTGTGGCGCGACAAGCTCGGACAGATATCGCTCGCGGTGACCACACTGTTCTGGGGTGCGGGAGCGACGCTGCAGTTCATCGTCCTGAAGTGGGCGGAAAGCGTGCTAGGGCTCGATCTCGCGCGAGCTGCGATCCTGCAAGCTGTGGTGGCGGTCGGCATTACGATGGGCGCGGTGTACGCAGCAGCGACGGTATCGCTGAAGAAAGCGATGGACGTGTTGCCGGTGGGTATCGCAATGGGCTTGATTGTCGCTGCCGCCGCGTTCTATTCGCCCGGGTTGGTCCCCGAGGGAATGATCAGGGTCGGAACGCTGCACGCCAGTTATTTCCTGCTCGTCGCTTGCGGGATATTGGTGCTTATCGGCCTGCTGGCGGGTTACTTCGTCGTTCCGATGAACGCGTTGCTGCAACACCGCGGCCATGTGTTGTTATCGGCCGGGCATTCAATCGCGGTTCAGAACTTCAACGAGAACTCGAGCATCCTGGTCATGCTGAGCTTCTATGCACTGCTGGTGTGGCTGAATCTTGGCATCCAGACGGTGATGCTTCTGTTCGGCGTGTTCGTTGCCGTGACGATGTTCCTCGTGATGCTGCGGCATCAATACAACCAGCGCCAATTCGATTCAGTGGCGCTGATCGGCGAGGTGCCGCATTAATGAATCGCGCGCACTTTGCTCGCTAGGCAGAGATCGGCCCAGCTCTTTTCCTTGTCGATCAGGTTTCGTAATAGATAGGCGGGGTGATAGGTCACCACCACCGGTATCTGGCGCCCTGCAACGTTGATGCGATGCGACCTGCCACGCAGGCTGGCAATACTGGCGTCGGTCCCCAACAGAGACTGTGCCGCGAACCGCCCCATCACGACAATCAAGGC
>DATEOP010000164.1:0-9917 GCA_035274065.1 Burkholderiaceae bacterium | reverse complement strand
CCGAAGGCACCGTGGAGTTCACTACAGGCGGCGGCGTTTTGCGATTCGCCGCAACTCCGGCCGCAAGTCTTATTGGCTCGGGAGGCAGCTGCGACACCGGGGCCACCAACCGGTAGCCTTTTCGCGGGACGGTTGCGATGTAGCGGGGTTCTTCAGCGCTATCGCCCAGCAACTGTCGCAACTGGGCAACGCTTTGATAAAGCGAGCTCTGAGTGACGATAGCGCCCTTCCATACCGAGTCGAGCAGCTCGTTGCTGAGTACAACCTCGCCAGGCCGCTCGGCCAGCGCCATCAGCAGCCGCATGCGAAGTGGCTCGAGCTTGACTACACGCTCACCTGACGAGATCTCGTCCGCCCGAGGATCGACGCGCCATTCGCCAATCTGTAGCGGTGCTCCCGTCGATACGGATTCGGGGCTCATCAGCATTCGTTCAAATAATCAAGAGGAAAACGTCAGAGTTTCGTAAGCACTTTTCTGCTCGACCCTTCTTTAATGCGCTGGAAGTCTAGTGAGTCCACTCGACATCACAAGAGAGGCGATCATGCTGCGCATTAAGGATGACCACAGCTCGAACCGAAAGGTTGCGAGTCAAGTACTTCAGGCGCTTAAGAACGATCCAGTGCTGATTCGGCGCTGCTTCGGCATCGCGGCCGCGCTTATCGGTTTGGGCTTGATGACTGCAGGCTGGGTGGGGCCCCATGACCCGCTGCTGGTGCAAGTCATTAAAAATCAACACAGCGGCGAGACCGCCCGATGAACGCGCTTCTCGAAGTTGCGCTCTTCCTAGTGGTCGGCCGCGTACTGGCCGCAAGCGGACGGATACCCCATGCCTCGTCCGGGCTAACCAGTTGGGTGCTCTACGTCGCCTGGCCGGCAGCCGCGCTGCAAAGCGCGCCCTCCGTTCGCCTGGATGGTCCACTGTGGGGCGGCGTGGCCTCGCTGTGGAGCTTATTCGCCGTTGCGATCGTGGCGGTCGCGATTGCGATTGCGCGCTTTGGCCTGCGGCGACCTACGGGCGGCGCTGTTTTGCTTGCCAGTGGTGCGGGCAGCACGGCCGGTTTTGCGCTGCCCTTCATCGAGCAGTATTGCGGAGCCCACTGCGTGGCACAAGCGATCGTGCTCTCGGTGTTTGGCGGGGCGCTCGCATTCGGTGTGCTTGGCGTCGCTGCCAGCTGCGTGCTGACGCAAGGCCGTGTGTGCGTGGGGCTGATTGTTCGGCGGCTCGTCACTTTTCCGCCTCTGGTTGCGATCGTCATCGGCCTAGTGCTTCCGCGCAGCGTATTACCGCAGTTTTTCAACATGGCCTTACACGATCTCGCAGCGACGCTCGCACCAGTGGCCATCGTGGCGGTCGGCATGCATCTGCGGCTTCCAGCACGCAGGCGTGCTGCCGCAATCGCAGCGGCACTTGGCTTCAGGCTCGTGCTGGCCCCTGCGACGGTGCTGCTGGGCGTGGTGTTGGTGGCCCCCGAGTTCGGAAGCTTCGGCAAATTGCTGGTGCTGTTGGCTGCTATGCCGCCGTTGGTCAGCTCGATCGCGTTGGCGCGGGAATACGGCCTGGAGTCGGAGCTAACCGCCGAAATGGCCGCGTTCGGCGCATCACTTGCACTCGTAACCGTGCCGCTCTGGGGGATTGCGCTCGAGTACGTGGCCTAGCGCGAGTGCAAGACTCGCCGCACTGTTTCCGCGTAGCGATCCACCCGACGGCTCTCAGGCGCATCTCGCGCAGCTTCGTTTTTTCAATACGGTGGCATCCCGCCCTAAGCAATACGGCCGTTGTCCTCAAGCGCGCGATGAGCCTGCGGATGCCTTTAGCATCCGCAACAGAACATGGAAGAACCGACCGCTGGCTATCCCACTCCGCGCGCAGCACTGATAGCTGGTGCGCGCGACGCCCTCGGAGCTCCGATGGCAGTGCTCGCGGCCGGCTATATCGGATACGGAGCGCTGGCCTCGGGTTTCGATTTCCCGCTGCTGTTGATCGTCGCGTCGGTGCTGGTGATTTGGGCGCTTCCCGGTCAGCTGATCATGCTCGAAATGCATGCGGTGAGCGCGCAGCTCGTGCTGATCGTCGTCGCCGTCAGCCTGTCGGCTTCACGCTTTCTACCGATGACAACGGTGCTATCGGCGATGATGCGACACACGCGATACCCGAGCTGGCAGATGTATGCGTCCGCGCATCTGCTCGCGATGACAGGTTGGGTGGCAGCGGTTAACCGGGTTCCTCAGCTGCCGGCTGAACAGCGACTGCCTTACTTCGTAGGCTTCGCACTGCTCTGTTGGATCTCATGCGCAGTAGCCAGCGCGATTGGCTATTTCCTGGCAGGTCAGATGAGCGAGCTGGTCAAGCTCGGGCTGGTGTTTATGAATCCGATCTACTTTCTGCTGATCCTCACCGGTGAAACCAAAGCTGCACTTGGACGCCTGGCACTTGCTGCCGGCGCCGTCACCGGCCCCGTTGCCTATGCGCTCGCACCGCAGTGGAGCCTGCTTGCCGCTGGGCTTGTCGGTGGCAGTGCCGCGTACGCTTTGCACCGCTGGACGAAGAATCGTGAGTGACTTCGGCGCAATTGAGGTGGGCAGCGCGGAGCTCTGGATGCTGATCCTCGCCTGCGCCGCAGGCACGTATCTTTGGCGCGCACTTGGCGTTGCAGTTGCCGGCCGGCTCGATCCGAATGGTGAGGTGCTGAGTTGGATGGCGAGTGTCGCGCTCGCGATGATTGCAGGGCTGGTTTCGCGAATGTTGATCACCCCGGTGGGAGTGCTGGCAGCCACCACTCTGCCCGAGCGAATCGGCGCGACGGGGTTTGCGTTGCTGATGTATTTCGCCGTTACCCGGCGCAACCTGTTAGCGGGTGTGACCAGCGGGTGCGGCGCAGTTGTGTTGCTGCATCTTGTGCGCTGAGGGATCAAAGCTTTTGACGGAAGTCAATGTTTTGCATCAACGTCGAGCGCTGGTTCTGCTGGCTTTTGCGGCGTTCGCGAGTACCGCAGCGGTTCGCGTGTGCGATCCAATGCTGCCGCAGCTCGCGCAAGCTTTTTCTACGACAGCCGGTCAGGCTGCCAGTGTCGTCACGGTGTTTGCGGTCGCGTACGGGGTGCTGCAACTTTTCTATGGCCCGCTCGGCGACCACTTCGGCAAGTATCGCGTGGTCTCGCTCGCCACGCTCGCGTGCGCGCTGGCAAGCCTCGGATGCGCTTTCGCGCCGTCGATCCATTGGCTGATCGTTGCCCGCTTTCTTGCGGGTGCAACGGCGGCGGCGATAGTTCCGTTGTCAGTGGCGTGGATCGGCGACAACGTGCCGTATGAAAGAAGGCAGGCCTCGATCGCGCGCTTTCTGGTTGGATCGATAACCGGCATGGTCGCCGGAAGTCTGCTTGGCGGATTGTTTGCAGACACGCTGGGCTGGCGCGCCGCCTTCGTCGCGCTGGCTCTAGTCTATCTCGGCGTAGGTGGAATGCTGCAGCTCGAACATCGGCGTCAGATCTTTGGCACAATCGCAGCAGACCGCACGAGCCCGGCGAAATTTCAGCTTTGGAGTCAGACGCAAAGGGTTCTTCGAGCACCGTGGGCGCGCGTGGTGCTGGTCACGGTGTTCACCGAGAGCGTGATGCTGTTCGGCGCCCTCGCATTCATTCCTGTTTACCTGCACGCGCACTTCGGCTTATCGCTGTTCGCGGCAGGAGCGATGGCCGCATTCTTCGGGGTGGGCGGGCTCGGGTATGTGGCGTTCGCGCCGCGCCTGCTGCGCAGTCTTGGCGAAAAGGGCCTCGCAATCACCGCCGGGCTCTCGATGTTTATTGCCTTCCTGTTTCTGCGATTTGCGCCAACCGCGGTTTTGACGGTTCCCGCCATCTTCACGATTGGCCTGGGATTTTTCATGCTGCACAACACGTTGCAAACAAACGCAACGCAGATGGTTTCTTCTGCACGCGGTACTGCGGTCTCGCTCTTTGCTTCGTCGGCGTTCACCGGGCAAGCGGTCGGCGTTGCGCTGGCGTCGTTGATCGTCGACGCCGCAGGCGTTCCGTGGTTATTCGTAATGGCAGCTGTGACACTACCGGTCATTGCATTTACGTTCGCCCGCATGATTCGACGGCGGCCTGCGACGCAGTAATGCGGAGCGTCGCCCAAACCCCAAGCGGTGGAGCCTTAGGTAAAGAGCCAACACTCGATCGACGAGAATTTTCCGTACGCGCGCGTGTCCGCAACACATGAGTACCCGTAGCGCGCTTCGCCTTTAGCACCCGCGGCATCACTCACGATCAAGCAAATGATCGAAATCTCGCATCGTGCATTCGGTGGCAGTGGACCGCTCGGTTCGAAGGCAATGCTCAGCGTCGGGGACCCGCCTTGCCACGATGTACCTGGAGATATCTGACGTCCTCCAGGCACCGTCGTATATCCAGGCCCGACTAGATCAGGCTGCAGCGATACCGAATTCAACGGCTTCGATGGCAGCAAATCGGGTGTCGGTATTACCGCCAAAGTCGTCTTGTCGCGTGCGATTAGTGACGCGTGCAGATAAACCTCGGAGTCCGCCCAACCTGAGGGCGGCGTAGGTGGATTTCTTGTTGCCGAGAGCGTGAATTGATGCTCGATCAGCACGTTGGCTGTGATCAGCAAGTCGGTGGGTGCTGCGTCGGTCTCGACCTCTACGAGCGGTCCGACCCAGATCTGCGAGCGTGTACCCATTGATACGGCCACCATCTGAAATTGGCCTGTGTTCGGGCTGAACATGCCAAAGCCAGTCGCAGCAACCAGCCCCGTCTCGCGCGCGGAAAAAACTTCGCGCCTGACGAACTCCTCTTTGTATGGCTTCCCGCCGACAGGCACCTCATTGCGAGGATAGAAGGTGTGCCGCACCGGCAACCTGTACTTGACCTTCGCAAGCTCGAGGTAGAGACCAAGCTTTGCGCGTATCAGCTCGATCTCTGCATGTGCTGGCCCTTCGAGCAATTTCGATAATTCGTGATGCAGGCGCGACGGCAGCGGTGTGTGACGGTAAGTCGGCGCAAGATTTTCGCTACCGAGCGTGTCTGCCAGCTGCTGCGCTGCCGCGTCGCCCTCTCGCGACTCAATCGATCTCGCGATCGCGCTCTGAACTTCTTTCGGCGCGCGCGAATAAGCAGCTTTTCGCTTCTGTGCAGCAGCGGACTTTTTCTCAGGCGCGTCTTTGGTCGGCATCACGTCTCCTCGCGGCGGCGTTGGTACTAAAAACAAAGCCTTTAATCGGCTTTGACCATACGCGACGGCTGATCCGCGGGCAATCGCCGTTCGCTGCGAGCCACGTGAATCGTCGAAAAAGAGCGTCTAATTCCGCTCGAGCCCGGTCAATCAAGAGTATGGAGTTGGCAGATGGAATCTGTTTCGAGACGCGATGCAATCACCACATTGGGTGCCGCTGTTGTCGGCGCCTCATTGCCACGGCGGCTGCTGGCTGCGCAGTCAGCGAAGATGCAGTCGTGGCCGCTGGTCACTGCTCAGCGCACCGGCATTCACGATGTTGCTCCTGCACCCGACGGCGGCGTGTGGTTCAGCGCGCAGCGCAGCGGCCATCTCGGCTACTTCGATCCCAAAAGCGGCAAAGCCGAACTGATTTCACTCGGCAAGGGGTCATCGCCGCACGGCGTGATACAGGGACCCGATAAGGCCGCATGGATTACTGATAGCGGCATGAACGCGATTGTGCGGGTAGGCTGGCCCGATCGTGCTGTGGGCGTGTTTGCATTGCCCGACAGCTCGCGCAATGCGAATCTGAATACCGCGGCTTTCGACGGTGACGGCGACTTGTGGTTTACCGGCCAGAACGGTGTGGTCGGCAGGGTTGCGGTAAAAATGGGCCAGGTGTCTGCGAAAGAGTCGCCGCGAGGCCGCGGGCCGTATGGCATCTGCACGACGCCGAGCGGCGATGTCTGGTGGTGTTCACTCGCGGGCTCATTCATCGCACGCATCGATCGCCGTACCGGAGACTCGATTGTCGTCGAGCCTCCTACAAAAAATCAGGGTGCACGTCGTGTCTGGAGTGATAGCAAGGGACGCATCTGGGTAAGCGAATGGCTCAGCGGAAACTTGTCGATGCACAACCCCGCGTCGAATACGTGGTCAGCGTGGAAGCCCCCCGGTGACAGTCCGCGACCCTATGCGGTTTACGTCGACGAGCGTGACAAAGTATGGATCAGCGACTGGGGCAGCAACGCGATGTTTCGTTTTGATCCAAGCAATGAGACCTTCGAAAGGTTTGCGTTTCCGCGCGAGGCAGCTAACGTTCGGCAAATCCTTGGCCGCGCTGGCGAGGTTTGGCTTCCCGAAAGCGGTACTGAGCAAATTTCGGTAATACACACAACGTGACCTTACTGTGCAGGCAAGTCATTCCGCTGGCGCAAGCTCACCCGAACGCTGCTCGGCATCATCGTGAAAGAAAACACTTCTTCGGTGCGTGTCGCATCGGGCGCGCGTGAAAGATCGAAGTTTCGACAAAGCATCGCCGCGACCATTTTGATCTCCAGCATCGCAAGGTGACGTCCTGGGCAGAAGCGCGGGCCTGCTCCGAACGGCAGAAACGCCTGCGTGTTGTGTCCTTCGCTGCTGCGCCCGGCTGCCTCGAGCCAGCGCTCGGGACGAAATAAAGTTGAGTCGGCGAAGTTATCAGCGGCTACTGCAACGTGCCCTGTCAGCACATTCACCGCGTTGCCTTTCGGTACGTGCACATCGCCGATCACGACATCCTCAGTCGGCTCGACCCACAGAAACGGAGCGACCGGCTTGAGTCGCATCGTCTCGTGCGCGACAGCCTCGATGTACCGAAGATCGCCCGTGCTTGCGTAGTCCGGTGGACGGTTAGCAGATCCGAGCACTCGATCGGCCTCTTCCTGCATCTTCTTCTGCACAGCGGGATGCTCGGTCATCAGATGCATCATCCACGCCAGCGTGTTCGACGTCGTGTCCTCACCGGCGAGCAGCATCGTTAGCGCGTTGCCGACCACCTCCGAATCGGTGAATGCAGCACTACCGTCCCCTTGGCCAGTTACCATTGCATCGAGGAAATTACTAGGCGTCGTCTCGGCGTTCGTGTCGGCTGCAACGCGTTTGCGCGCGTCAGCCACCAAGCGGTTCACCAATTCGTGCACTTGCTTTGTCGCAGCATCGAGCTCACGGTCAGTGCGCAGCTTGAACCAGCGCCAGTACGGAATTGGAGCGAACAAGCGACGCGCAATCGCCGGAAAAATCTTGTCCAGATGCTCCTGGATGACGTCGCCCTCGCTCTCGAGCGTATTGAGGTCGGTGGCAAACGCGAGGCTGCTGGTCACATCAACGGTAAAGCGCCGCAGATCAGCCGACGCGTCGACTGTTTGGCCCGCCGCGGCCGCCCGTTGCCAGCGTCGCTGCAGCCGTGCCGTCACGAGTTCGAGCCGCGCAAAGAATTCACGCAGATGGTTGGTATTCAACGCCAGCATCGCAAGCTTGCGCTGGCGCCGCCATTTGGCACCTTCGGCGTTGAATACACCATCGACGCCGAGCTCCAGAACGATGCCTTGCATTCGCCTGGCACGTCGAAACCCCTCCGGGCGATTGCGCAACACCTCGTTGATCAAACCCGCGTCCGCGATCACCACCGCATCTCGATTGAGGACGCGATACCGGTACACCGGTCCGAACTCATCGGCCCATTTGTTGAGAATCGTGTGCCACCGGCTCGTTTTGAGCTGCAGCATGTTGCCAAGCAACGGCAAACCGCGCGGGCCGGGAAGTTCGTTGATGGTGCGTATGCGCCGAGGTCCAGTCGCGTCGGCTCCCCGAGGCACCGTGCGTTCGGTGACTTCTGTCATGTGCGCAAGCTTATGCCGTTAAGCAGGAGGAGGAGTAATACTCGCGGTTCCATTCATGAAATGGATCGCAATACATTTCGCCGCATCCAATAGCGCAAATTCTTAAGGAGATTCTATGAGGACGAAGGCCGCACCCCTTCTTCAAATATGGGAGCACGCCGCCGAGGCGATTACCGAGTGGACCGGCAAGCCCTGGACGTTCGCCGCTGCTGTTCTGCTTATCGTCTTGTGGGCATGCACCGGCCCGTTGTTCGGTTTTTCGGATACGTGGCAACTCGTCATCAATACCGGAACGACCATCATCACGTTTCTGATGGTTTTTGTCATTCAGCAGACGCAAAATAAAGACACGCGCGCGCTAGAGCTGAAGCTGAACGAAATCGTCGCTGCCATTTCAGGCGCGAGTAACCGTCTTATCGACGTAGAAAGCTTGACGTCTGCCGAGCTGGCGATCCTGCATAGCCATTACTGCGAGCTTGCCGAGCTCGCGAAAAAGGAAAAGTCACTGACAAAGTCTCATTCGATCGAGGAAGCCCTCGCTAGGCACAAGGCGAAAAATTGATGCAAGCGATAGTTAAGGCGGCTGCTGGTGATCCACACGACCTGCGCAGATTCGTCGATGCGCAGCATGGCATCTACGAGAGTGCGCTTTCGGAAATCAGCCAGGGACAAAAGTCCTCGCACTGGATGTGGTTCATCTTCCCGCAGTACGCCGGGCTCGGCAGCAGCTCCACCTCGCAGCGCTATGCGATCAAGAGCGTCGCTGAAGCGGATGCCTATCTGAAACATCCGGTACTAGGCCCGCGACTGCTCGAGTGCGGGCAGGCGTTACTGCGGGTAGAAGGTCGATCGGCGCAGCAGATCTTTGGTTCGCCCGATGATATGAAGCTGCACTCGAGCGCGACTTTATTTGCGCATGTTTCGCCGGGCGGCTCTGTATTCGAGCGTGTACTCGACAAATACTTTCGCGGCGCTGGCGATGCGAAGACGTTGCAGCTTATCGGTCAACGCACCGCCTAAACGTCGGTCCGTTCCTCCTGAACCGGTCGGCGCTCCTGCAAATTGAAACGACCGTCGTAGATCGGCGCCTTGCCAGTGTTCGGCCCAGGATACTGAACGTAGATGATCACACCGCCGGTATCCGTCCTTAACGCAGGTTCGGTATGCGGGTCCCCGTGAAACAGCATCGTTCCCGGACCGTACTTGTTGTCGCCGTAAAAAAACTCACCTTCGAGGATGTACCAAACCTGCGCAAAATCATGGCTGTGCAATGGATGCCACGCGCCGGGCTCATACCGAACCAACCCGGCATTCGGCTCGTTCGGATTTTCCGGCCGCGGATGAAACGCCATCTTGCAGGTCTGTCCAGGAAACCGCTGGACAGCCCACGGTAGCGAATCGAAGTGAACAGCTTCCGGAAACGGATTCAGCTTTTGCTTTTGTTCAGAGCTCATCAATTCGCCACCTACTTGCGCGGAAACTGCGGTTCCAGGAATTCCATCGTGTAAACGTCCTTAGGCTGGATATTGTTCTCCAGCTTGGAAAATGCCTTGATCATATCGATCGTGGATGCCATTTTTTCTTCCGTCATATACCCCAGGCCCTTTGCTTTGGCAGTGTCCGTCACGAGCTGTCCTGCAACGATCTTCCATTGAGCGAGTACCAGTTCTCGTGACGATTCCGGAAATGCCTTGATAAATGCATCGGCGGCGGCCTCCGGGTTAGCGACTGCGAGCGCATACCCGGCCATTGTCGCGTTCACGAATTTCTTCACCAGTGCTGGATTGCTTTTCATCAGTGCATCACTGGCGATGAGGCCGATCGAATAGTTCTCTACGCCATAGTCGGCGAAGAGAAAGCGCCCCCACTCGGCGTTCGCTTTAGCCCCGGCACTGGTGATGTTTGGCTCTTCCGTGACGAACGTCATCATCGCGTCGATCTTCCCCGCCATCAGGCTAGGAATCTTTGCCGGCGATGTCATCGTGACCCATTGAACCTTGCTCGCATCGATTCCCGCTTTCTTGGCAAATACCGGAAACAACATCAAGTGAGACTCGGCAGTCGCGGCACCCATCGAGCGACCTTC
>DATEOP010000163.1:0-11413 GCA_035274065.1 Burkholderiaceae bacterium | reverse complement strand
GGATCAGCGCGATCACGTGTGCGAACGACGCCATAGAAATCGCGCTGCATCGTGCGTATATCGCGCGAATATTCCTGTGCGCCGCGCACCGCAAAGAAGGCGGTCAGGGCGAATACAACGAGTCCAAACAAACGCGACACTCCGCGCAGTCGCAGCGACAATGTCAGCGCCAGCAGCACGAGTGCAATGTTGACCTCGAAGTAGCCGCGCAAAACCAGTGGCGCAACGATGGCAACCAGCACCGCGCCAAGTGCGCCTCCAAGTGAAAGCATCAGATAAAAGCGTGTCAGCCAGCGTGGATTTGGCTTCATTAGCGCTAATTCGCCGTGGCAGAACATGCATGCGACGAACAACCCACCGAAAAAGACCGAAGCGGCGGTCTTCAAATCGAGAGACGGGATGAGCCACGCCATCACAGGTGCCAGTACAGACAACGCAGCAATAAACAGCGCGCGCTGATACCAGCGCGGATGGTCGAACGTCAGAATGAAACTTGCCAGATAAATTGACAGCGGCAGGACCCACAGGAACGGCACGCTCGCGATGTTTTGCGTAACGTGGTTCGTAACCGCGAGCAGCATGATCGATGCCATTGCCGCCAGCGCGAGCCAGGTGAGCTGTGTCAGCACAGTGGGCGGCGGCGCCGCCGACGTATCAACCGCGTTCAGACGCGCGTCGGCATCGTGCGCCTGCCTGAGCGAAGCCCAAGCGGTGCCCGCACAAAGCAACGCAAACGCAGCGTACGCAACCGACCACGCCCAGCCCAATTCCATCAAACCGAACCACGGCTCCAAAAGTACCGGAAACCCCAGCAACGCCAACAGCGACGCGAAGTTCGACAGCGCAAACAGTCGATATGGAACCGCGGCTTTGAATCGGCGCCAGTACCAGGACTGCAGCAAAGGGGTAGTCGTTGACAAAAGAAAGTACGGCAATCCGATCGTGACCAGCAGCAACAGCAAGATACGCAGTATCGGATCCTCGTCGCCGCGCGGCTTCCAGTCTGACGATGCGAGGATCGGAAGCGTCGCAAGCGATAGCACGAGCAACGCGATGTGCAGCAGCGTTTGCCTGCGCACGCCAAGGCGCGTAGTTAAATCGGCGTACGCATAACCCGCTAGCAGAGTCGACTGGAAGAACACCAGCGCGGTGGTCCAGACGGCGGACGAACCACCGAACCACGGCAGGATCTGCTTCGCAATGATCGGCTGCACCAAGAACAGCAAAAACGCGGACAGGAAGATCGTGCTCGCATAGGGCAGGATCACAAAGCGGGGACGGGCAACAGGCGACGAAGCCGCGACGGACATATCAACGCTGACCGATCTTTCAAAGACCGATTATCTTCGATCCCTCCGCGTCGAATATTCCGCGCTCCATTTGACGCTTAACCGCATGAATCTGCGCGGCCGGGTGTCTACCCTTCACTCACGCTGCAACAAGTAGTTGCTGCGATAACCCTAGTAAATCGAGGAGTGAGCCATGAACCGCAATTCAATCCGTGCTTTGATCGCTACCGTGATGCTGGCCGCCGCCGCATTGTCAGGCTGTGCTTCTGTTGGCGATGAGTCATTCGTCTATGCTGGAAACGATGTCCATGCGCAAGATCAAATGACCGGTGCGTAATTTTGCTGGAGTAACGCAACGGGGCTGCAATAGCTCCGTTGCACTTTTTCTACAAAAGAGGGCTCACGAGCCGAGTCAGGTTCTGCGTCAATTCCTGGACAAACGGCCGCTTGCGCCACTGCTCGAGCGTGATCTGATACGAGCCGCGCATGTACGCCTCTTCGATCGCGGCCAGCTGCGCAGCAATGTCCCGCTCGAAGAAGAGCGCAACGACCTCCTCGTTCAGCTCAAAGGAGCGCATATCCAGATTGCACGAACCGATCCACGCAACCTGGCCGTCAATTGATACCGCTTTCGTATGCAGGAACGCCTCGGTGTACGCATGAATTCTTACACCGGCCAGCAGCAACGACTCATAGTAAGAACGCTGCGCGTTCCCGACAAAAAACTGGTCGATGTGGTCGTCAACGATTAAATGGACCTCTGCGCCCCGATGCACTGCCGTTTCAAGCGCGTCCTGCAGTGACTGGCTTGGAATGAAATAAGGCGTCGTGACGACCACCCGTTGCGTGGCCGAATAAATCAGATTGACAACCATGCGTAGCGCGCGCTGCGTGGACGACGATGGCCCGTTGGGCAGCACCTGTGCGGGTGTTGACCCTGCCATGGCCGGCGCGGGGAATGCCGCTTCGCCGATGAACTCGCTGCTTTCGACGAACCAGTCCGAGCCGAAAACGGCTTGCAGCTGCAATGCCGACGGCCCCTTGATCCGCACCATTAATTCGCTGTAGGTAAGCCCCGGTTTGAAGTCGGCGCTCACCATGTTCTGCGAACCCGTGTATCCGATCTCCCCGTCGATAACAACGATCTTTCGATGATTGCGCAAATCGAAACGCGCAGTTTTGCGTCCGACCCTCACTGGCAGCGCGACACGTGCCGCTACACCCAGCGCCTGCAACTTGGGCAACAGCGTACGCCGCGAGGGACGAGAGCCGAACGCATCGATCAGTACTCTGCAAACGACGCCACGAGCGACGGCCCGGCCAAGCGCAGCGATCACGACACCACTGCGCGCGTCGTCACCAAAAATGTAAAAGCACAGGTGTACGTGATGACGCGCCGCATCGATGTCCGCAGCGATGCGATCGATCGTGCGGTTGTAATCGGTCAGAAGTTCAACCGCGTTGCCGCCCAGGTTGTCGAGCATGCCCAAGTCGGTGGCCAGGCGTACGCTCGGTTCGTACTGCGGATTGACCGCCGGAGCAGCAATCTGCGGCAACGCTGACAAACGGCGGCGCACCGGCTCGATAAGATCGATGTATCGCCATCGCCGCTCGATACGCCAGCGCGGCAGCCGCGGACGCCCAATGAGCAGATACAGCAGCAGCCCGACCCATGGCAGAAAAAAGATAAAAAGCAGCCAGCCTTTGGCAGCTTCCGGCGACCGACGCGTCGGTACGATCGGCAGCATCACTAGCCGGATCGCCCAATCGCTGACGATCAACAGCGTGGTCCAGAAGCCGGTTGTATGGAAGTCTGTCAGCGGCTCAGCTCGTCACCGAGGCGGTCGGTCGGCCAGCGCAGCTGGTCGCGCAACGCAAAGGTCATCGGAAGATCCATCCGCAGATTGTTCGGCGGGATCGGCTGCAGAAACCATTTATCGTAAAAACGCCCGACGACGCCATCCAGCATTAGTGCAGCCAAATGGCGGTCTACTGTCTTTTTGAATTCGGTGTCGCCTTTGCGCAGAACAATAGCGATCGGTTCCAGCACCAGGAACGAACCAACGATCGCGAGCTTCGTTGGATCCTTGGCCTTTGCCCGCTGGGCGGCAAGCAGAACGTCGATCGTTGCAAACGCTTCGACTTCACTGCGCTCGACCGCTTCACGCGCTTCGTCGTAGCTCTTGTATTCGACCAAAACGGCACCGGGCAGCACGCCACCCTCAATTCTCTGCTTCAGAAGCGGAACTGAATTCGTACCCGGCACCACCGAGATGCGGCGCCCCACAAGATCCTGGATCGCGCGAATCTTCGAGTCGGAGCGCACCAGAAAGCGCGGACCCGAGAACTGATACGGCATTGAATAATCAACGGTCTTGCGGCGCTGTGGGTCGTTAATCGTCGTGCCGCATTCCATGTCGGCCTTGCCGGCGTTAACGACGTCGAACCTCGTCCGCGCGCTGACTTCGACGAACGCCACCCGCAAAGGCCGCTTCATCTCACGCTCCATTAGGCGCACGATCTCGCGGCAGATATCGATGCCGTAGCCAATGGGCTGTTTGTTTTCGTCCAGGTAAGCAAACGGAATCGCATCGGGTCGATGGGCGATTGTCACAACGCCGGTGTCTCGAATTTTCGTGAACGTCGGCGGAAGCTTTGGCGCGGCTGGTTCGGCTGTCTGCGCTACCGCCCAAGGGTGCGCAAGAAAAGCGAATGCAGCGATTCCGGTTGTTACGACCCGTCGCGCACGGTCGACAGATCGTCGAATTAATCCAGCCGAAGCGGTGGAAGATGAAACGTTCATGCAGCCATCAAGTGCGACTGCAATTGCAATAAACACGTTTTAGAGCATACGCAATCAATGCTGGTGTGACCCGCAAATTCGCGGCGCTCTGACCCCCGTTTCGGTTGCATCTACCGCGGCGCGTCCGCATCAGTTATGAAGAATCTTCGACAGGAAAAGCTGTGCGCGCTCGGACCTTGGTTGCCCGAAAAAATCGTCCTTCGATGCGTCTTCGACGATTTCGCCCTTGTCCATGAAGATCACACGATTGGCCACCTTGCGCGCGAATCCCATTTCGTGCGTGACAACCATCATGGTCATACCCTCTTTCGCAAGCTGCACCATCACGTCAAGCACCTCGTTGATCATTTCCGGGTCGAGCGCTGACGTCGGTTCGTCGAACAGCATGCATATCGGATCCATCGACAGTGCACGTGCAATCGCCACGCGCTGCTGCTGCCCACCCGACAATTGCCCCGGAAACTTCGCGGCCTGGGAGCTCAGGCCAACGCGGTCCAGTAGTTTCATGCCGCGCACCGTTGCTTCTTCCTTCTTGCGATTCAACACCTTGACCTGCGCAAGCGTCAGGTTGTCGATGATCGTCAGATGCGGAAAAAGCTCAAAGTGCTGAAACACCATGCCCACTCGCGCACGCAACTTCGGCAGGTTCGTCTTCGCCGCACCCACCGAGATGCCGTCTACGGTAATGGCACCCTTCTGAAACGGCTCGAGCGCGTTGACACACTTGATCAACGTCGACTTTCCCGACCCCGACGGCCCGCAGACGACGATCACTTCCCCCTTTTCCACCATCGTCGAACAGTTGGTCAGCACTTGAAAACTGCCATACCACTTCGATACGTCCTTGCACTCGATCATCGCCATGCTCAAGGGCTCCTTAGCGGATGACAGCGATTTTTTTCTGCAACAGTTTGACCATGTACGACAGCGTGTAGCAAAGCACGAAGTACACGGCTGCGACAAACAGGTACATCTCGACCAGCCGCGAGTCGCGTTGGGCGATCTTTGACGCGGCGCCGACAAAGTCCGTCGCCGAAATGACATACACCAGCGAGGTGTCCTGAAACAAGATGATTGTCTGCGTAAGTAACACCGGGATCATGTTGCGGAACGCTTGCGGCAGAATTACCAGCCGCATCGACTGTCCGTAGGTCAGGCCAAGCGCGTACGCTGAGTACACCTGCCCTCGCGGGATCGACTGGATTCCTGCGCGCATGATTTCGCAGAAGTACGCCGCCTCGAACAGGATGAACGTGATGATGGCCGTGCGCTCGGCTCCGATCTGAATCGGCCGCTCGGAGCCGGTAACCGCCTGGGCGATCAGCGGTACCAGAAAGAAGAACCAGAAAATCACGAGCACGAGCGGAATCGAGCGCATCAGGTTCACGTAGCTCGCCGCAACGTTCGACAGAATTCGATTCGGTGACAGGCGCGCTAACGCGAGCAGCGTGCCGAAAAACAGCCCGCCAACCGCCGACGTCGCCGTCAACTGCAGCGTGTACTTCATCCCCTGCCACAAATACGGCAGCGCGTTGACGACGATGGAGAAATCGAGATTCATCTCTATTTTCCGCCGCTGATGTAACCAGGCACTGCCACTTTGCGCTCGACATATGCCATCACTCGGTTGGCTGTCATCGCAACCACGATGTAAATGAGGGTGGCAGCGGTGAATGCCTCGAAGAAATTGAACGTGTACTCACCGATTTCACGCGACCGGAAAGTCAGCTCTGCGAGCCCGATCGTCAGCGCGATCGAGGAATTCTTGATCAGGTTCATCGTCTCGCTGGTCAGCGGCGGAATGATGATGCGAAAGGCCATCGGCAGCAGCACGAAGCGATATACCTGTGGCTGTGTCAAACCGACAGCCATGCCGGCATTGCGCTGGCCGCGTGACAGCGACTGGATGCCGGCGCGGACCTGTTCGGCAATACGGGCCGACGTAAACAAGCCAAGACACAGGACGGCAGCGAGAAACTGTGCGTAGATCGGCTCCGTCGAGATCATCCAGTGTTTCAGGGGTGGAATGAACTCGGGAATAACGAAGTACCAGAGAAACATCTGAACCAGCAGCGGGACATTGCGGAAAAGCTCAACCCAGGCGTTGCCAACGCGAACCAGCCAGGGCTTATCGGTGGTGCGAATCGTCCCGACAATTGAGCCAACGATCAGCGCAATGATCCAGGCCAACGCTGAAATAGCCAGCGTCCAGTAAAAGCCGGCAAGGATCCATTCCCAGTAGGCGCCGTCGCCATCGGGCGTCTGCTGAAAGAAGACCCCCCAGTTCCAGTTGTAGTTCATTGTTCACCCCGTCCGGGGCGAAGCTTGCCGCAAAAAGAAAAAGGCCGAAAGCACTGCTTTCGGCCCTTATCCCGCGAGGGCGGAACTGTGACGGCGACTACTGCACGCCCTTGTCGTTCGGATTCTTGAACGCTTCCTTGATGGCCGGCGTCTGCGGAAAGTTCATATTGATATTGCGCGGCGGAATCGGACTGGTAAACCATTTCGCATAGATTTTGTCGATCTCGCCTGACTTGTAGACGTTGCCGACTGCGCGATCCACGAGCGCTTTGAATTGCGGGTCTTCGCGTCGCAGCATCATGCTGTATGGCTCAGTCCGGAGCGATTCGGGGAGGATCGTGTACTGACTTGGGTTTTGCTGATTCGCAATCTGGCCGGCCAGCAGGATGTCGTCCATGATGAAAGCCTGCGCGCGATCACTGGCGACCAGCTGCATCGACTCGGCGTGATCCTTGGCCTGCAATTCCTTGAAGTCGATCCCTTTGGCTTTCTCGTACCCGCGCAGCAACGGAATCGAAGTCGTACCCGATGTCGACGCCACGGTCTTGCCGTTCAGGTCGGCAAACGTCTTGATGCCGGAATCTTTCTTGACGGCCGCGGAGATGTTGACGACGAAATACGTCGGACCAAACGCCACCTGCTTCTGGCGCTCAACGGAATTCGTCGTCGAGCCGCACTCCAGGTCGATCGTGCCGTTTTGCAACAGCGGGATGCGGTTTGCCGATGTAACGGGCTGATACGCCACTTTCAGGTTCGGCATTTTCAGTTCGGCCTTGACAGCGTCAACCACCTTGCCGCACAGCTCCATTGCGTAGCCCACTGGCTGTTGCTTGTCGTCCAGATATGAAAAGGGGATCGACGACTCGCGATAGCCAATCGTGATCGATCCGGTATCTTTGATTTTCTTCAGCGTTCCGGTGAGCTCCTGCGCGCTCGCGCCGACTGCTACCGACGCCAACAAACCCGCACCAGCCAGTGCCACGATGTAGCGGGAAATTTTCAGATTGCTCATTTTTGTACTCACTTATGCCTCCTGGGAAGTCGAAATCAGTCTACCAAAACGCATTTCTTCAGAGCACGTTGACGAGATCAAGGGTTAGTACTTGACGCAGTGCGCCTACGCGTCAGCCGCGGCAGCCACCGCCTCCGCCTTAGCGCGCTCTCGACTCTGAATTTCCCACATCGACGCATAGATGCCGCGGCGCGCCAGCAATTCGCCGTGCGTGCCGCGCTCAGCGATACGCCCGTGATCCATTACCAGTATCTGATCGGCGTGGACCACCGTGGACAGCCGGTGCGCGATCACGAGCGTGGTGCGACTTTCGGAAATGTTTTCCAGCTCGTGCTGGATCACGCGCTCAGTGCGCGAATCCAGCGCCGACGTTGCTTCATCGAATACCAGTATGGCCGGATCTTTCAGCAATGTGCGCGCAATGGCAACGCGCTGCTTTTCGCCGCCCGAGAGCTTCAGCCCACGCTCTCCGACGCGTGTTTGGTAACGGTCGGGCAGCGACTCGACGAAATCGTGGATGTGCGCGGCACGTGCCGCTGCAACCACCTCGTCGTGTTCTGCACCCGGCCGCCCGTAGGCAATGTTGTACTCGATGGTGTCGTTGAAAAGAACGGTGTCCTGCGGAACGATGCCGATTGCTGCGCGCAGGCTTTGCTGCGTGAGCGTGCGCACGTCCTGTCCGTCGATCAATACGCGTCCGGTATCGACGTCGTAAAAGCGAAACAGCAGCCGGGCAAGCGTCGATTTGCCGGACCCGGTCGCACCGACCACGGCCGTCGTCGATCCACCCGCAATGACCAGATGCACGTCGTGCAACACCTGCCGCCGCACGTCGTACGAAAAATCGACATGCTCGAAGCGCACTTCCGCCGAACGCACCGATAGCGGGCGCGCATCAGGCGCGTCCGCGATCTCCCGGTTCTGTTCGAGCAGAACGAACATACGGTCCATGTCCGCGAGGCTCTGCTTGATCTCGCGATAAATCACCCCGAGAAAATTCATTGGGATGTACAGCTGAATCATGAATGCGTTGACCAGCACAAGATCGCCGATCGTCATACGGCCCTCGACGACACCGAGCGCAGCGCGCCAGAGAATCAGCGTCAGCGCGACAGCGATCAGTGCCTGTTGGCCCGCATTCAGAATATTCAGGGACTGCTGTGAAAGCACCGCAGTGCGCTGAGAGTCAGCCAGCGTCTCGTCGTAGCGCTGCGCCTCGTAGTTCTCATTGCCGAAATATTTGACGGTCTCGAAGTTCAGCAGCGAGTCGACGGCACGTGATTGCGCCTTGCTCTCGAGCTCATTCCAGCGGCGCCGCACTGCTGTGCGCCAGTTGGTCACCGACACCGTGAATGCAACGTAAATCGTCAGGCTGGTCGCGACGATAGCGGCGAACCAGATTTCGTAGCTCCACAACAGGTACGCAAACACCAGCGTGATCTCGATCAGCGTCGGCAGGATTGAATACAGCGTGAAACTGATCAGCGAAGAAATACCGCGAATTCCCTGATCGATCTCCCGCGTGACGGCACCGGTACGCCGGTCGAGGTGATAGCGAAGCGAAAGCGAGTGCAGATGTCGAAAAGTCTTCAGCGCCAGCGTTCGCGTCGCCGCCTGCGTCACCTTCACGAAGAAAAATTCGCGAAGCTCGGTGAACAATGAGGTCGACAATCGCAAGGCGCCGTACGCGACGATCAGTGCGATTGGGACGACAAGAAGTCCGCCGGCTGACGTAGTCGTCGGGGATAACCCGTCGACGATATCCTTTAGAAGGATTGGCACGGACACCGTTGCCAGCTTTGCGGCGACCAGGCAAGCGAGCGCAAATAACACGCGCCCCTTGTAGGCCCACAGATACGGCAACAGCGTCCTGAGTGTTTTCCAGTCGTTGCGCTCGACGCGCTCGGAAGGCAGTGCTTCTCTTGGTGGGGACCAACGCATCGTCAGCCGACGGCGTTCACGGTTACGCTTTGCATCCGCCGATTATCCCAGCAAGCCTATGACCGAATCCAACCAGCTTCCCTCCGATCGCGTGGCGATGCTGCGCATGATGCCGATGCCCGCCGACGCGAATGTGCACGGTGACGTGTTTGGCGGTTGGATCATGTCGCATGTTGACGTCGCCGGCGCAATACCGGCGGCGCGCCGTGCCGGCGGTCGCGTGGCGACCGTCGCGGTGACGTCGTTTGTGTTCAAGCAGGCAGTCTTCGTCGGCGACCTGGTCAGCTTCTATGCGGACATTGTGAAGATCGGGACGACGTCGATCACGGTCGATGTCGAGGTCTATGTCGAACGCAACCGGCTGCAGAAGGAAGTCGTCAAGGTGACCGAGGCGAGGCTCGTCTATGTGGCAACGGACGAGCAGCGAAAGCCCCGAGCGTTAGTACCGCTTTAGCAGCCGGCGCTCGCGTGCATACAAGTCGGTTAAGTGCCCGTCCCTGCGGCCGTGTTGCCAGCGATGTAGCCGCCGACAATCGCCGTCAATAAGCCGTTGCCTTCCAGATACCCACCGGCAGCATCGCCGGACACGCCGCGGGCAGCGCCGCCGGCCGCCAGCAGATTGGGAAATGGCGAACCATTTTTACGCAGCACGCGGCCGGTGGCATCGGTCGCCAACCCGCCCTCGGTCCCCAGCAACGCACCTGTGACCGGTACGCCGTAGTAAGGGCCGAGCAGCATCTGCGTCGCGCGAAACTGGCGACCGAACTCATCGGCGGCATCATCGAACGCCAACGCATTGACCAGTGCGATCGTCGCTTCCAGCCCGTCGCGGTTCACACCTAATTGATCAGCGAGATCTCGCAACAGGCTTTCGCGCTTGATAACGCCCGACGTCACCGCGGTTGCGTAGTTCGGCATCGTCAGCCCGATCTCGTGAACTCGTTCGTCGTAGATCATGAAAGCAGTCGCATTCGGCTGAGCGAGCACGAACAACGCGGACTCCGAGTACCCCTCATGTTCGTTCACAAATCGCTCGCCGTCTCGATTGACCTGTACCGCACCTTCGGTCATCAGTGACCACGGAAGCGGCAGTCGCTGCGATAGGATCACCGCGCCGTGCGCTAGGAATCCGTCAATGTCCGCGAGCTGCGCATCGAGCTCCGTGCCCCATACAAGAGCATCGCCCTGGCTTCCGTCGTGGCCCGCGAACGGCAGCGCGCGAACATCCGGCAGATATTTCGCGACCAGCGAGCGATTTCCCGCAAAGCCATTGCATGCCATTATCAAGGTGCTGCAGCCAACCGACTCCACCTTGGTGCCACGCTTGTAGCGGACACCGATCACGCGCTGCTGATCATCGACAACAAGATCGGTGACGTGCACTCCCGACTCCATTCGCACACCTTGCGTGCCCAGCGCCGAATACAGGGACGACAGCAAAGTTGCGCCACCGCGGTCCGCAAGTGCATGCATGCGCGAAACCGAATGCCCCGGCGCTACGCCTTCGACTAGTTCGAAGCGGATTCCATGCTGCTTCGTCAGCCACTCCAAAACGCGCGCCGAAGCTTCCGTCAACGCCTTAACCAGCGGTGCGTAAGCCGAGCCGTTAGCCTTGTTCTGGATGTCGTCGGCAAAGCGCTGCGGTGAGTCGACGATGCCTCGTGTTTTCTGTTCGGCTGTTCCCGAAGCAGGGACCATGCCGGACGAACACGCTGTCGCGCCGCTCGGTGCAACGTCGCGATCCAACACAAGCACATCCGCACCGGCGCTGCGCGCCGCGAGCGCCGCTGTAGAACCTGCACCTCCGGCGCCGATCACCACAACCGATGCAGTGGTGTCAAAGTGCGCCGATGCGTCTTGAACAATGCTCATGGGTCACACACTTACCCGCTTGATTTGCTGCTCAATCCAGTGTGCCACCCTCAGGGCGCGCGCATCATCGTGTGCGCGGCCAATGACTTGCACGCCGAGCGGCAGTTCCCCCTGCCCAGCGCGCAACGCGCGTGGCACAGGCACGTTGATCTGCGGTCCTCCCAGCAGTTGCCAGGCGCGATTGAATTGCGGGTC
>DATEOP010000162.1:0-2411 GCA_035274065.1 Burkholderiaceae bacterium | reverse complement strand
GTGATGCTGGACGGTATCAACGACGGTGAGCGGCACGCCGCAGAGCTTGTGGCCCTGGTTGCGGATGTACCGTGCAAACTCAACCTGATTCCGTTCAATCCCTTTCCTCAGTCGGGATTCGAGCGCTCATCGGGGCAACGCATCCGCGGTTTTGCGCAACACTTGACCGAGGCCGGAATTGTTACCACGATCCGCAGAACACGTGGCGACGATATCGACGCGGCGTGCGGTCAGCTGGCGGGTGACATTCGTGATCGAACCCGGCTTGGCGAGCGCACTGCCCGGAAGGTTATTCCGTTGACTGCGAGCGCGCATTAGAGGTACCCATGGATTCACGCTTGATGATCTGTGCAACGCTGGCGCTGCTGAGCGCTGCATGCACAACGACGACGACCACCACCGTAAGCAACGACGGTTCGTCAACGATCACGAACGAGCGCTCGTCAAAGAGGCTCACCGAAGCGGACATTCGTAACCGCGCTCGTGCTCGCACTGATCTGGCCGGAGGGTATTACCGTAACGGTCAGCTGGCGGTCGCGTTAGATGAAGCGCGACGTGCTGTGGCGATCGACCCGAACTACGCGGACGCCTACGGCCTGCTCGGTCTGATCTACATGGACATGAAGGAACAGCGCGACGCGGAGGAGAGTTTTCAGCGTGCATTGAAGCTCGACGCCGGCAACTCGGAGCTGAACAACAACTACGGCTACTTTCTGTGCAACACGGCGCGCGAGCGCGAATCGATTCCATATTTCAATCAAGCCATTCGCGATCCGCTTTACCGAACACCGGCCAGAGCAAATCAGAATGCCGGTCAATGCCTGATGCGTATTAAGGACTACCAGGGCGCCGAGCCTTATTTGCGCCGCTCGTTCGAGCTAGACGCCGGAATGGCAGTGCCGAAGTTCCTACTGGCCAGGCTATATCTCGCAACGAACCAGGTCGAGAAAGCGACTTTTTATTACAACATTCTGGCGAAGTCGATCGAGTCGTCGGCGGAAAGTCTGTGGCTCGGCCTGCGTGTCGCGCGTGCCAATGGGGACCTGCGGACAGAGACCCAGCTCGCGAACGAATTGAGACAACGCTTTCCGCAGTCACCCGAAGCCGCGGCGCTCGCGCGCGGCGACTTCGATGATTGAGCAAGGGCTGATCTCTGACCAGCGCATTGCCGCGCAAACAAAAGTCGAGTCGGCATCAGAAAACGCTGCCTCCAGCGCAGGGTACGGCGCGACGCTGGCGACGCACCGGGAGCGGGCGGGCCTTGGCATTACCGATATCGCAGCCACGTTGCGCTTGCACCCGAACCAGGTGCGCGCAATCGAACAGGAAGATCTCGCGCGCCTGCCGGCGCTCGCCTACGTGCGCGGGTTCATTCGCAGTTATGCGCGGGTGCTGAATCTCGATCCGGAGTTGCTATTAGCAGATCTGAATACGAAGCTCGTACCTGCACGCGAGTCGGTTGTTGACGGAATGGCGACAGATTTCGCCGCGGCGCGCGCCGCCGGCCGTGAGCGCATGTTTCCGCAATGGGCGATCGGGATTGCACTGATCATTCTGGTCGCGCTCGGCGTAATCGGCTGGCGGACAACGTTGCAGCCCGCAGCACAGCCGACGCCGGAGGTTGCTGTAGCTTCAACGCCTGCACCCACGAAGCCTGCGCCTGCTGCTGCGGCGGCGCCAATTTCAGTGCCGGAGACCTCGACACCGGCCGCGGTGAGCGAGCCTGCGTCGGCTGCGGCGGCGGCGGTCGAGCCGGTTCCGACGCCCACCGAGACAGCAGAGCCCACCATTGCGTCGAGCCGCACGACGAGCGGAGGGCCTCCGACAGTACTGCTGCGCTTCAACGGCAGTTCATGGGCCGAAGTCACCGACCGCAACGGCAAGATCTTGCTGTCTCAATTAAATACCGATGGTACGGAGCACGCGCTTGATGGCGAATTGCCGCTGACCGTCGTCATCGGCGACGTCAATTTTGCATCGGTCGAGGTTCGCGGTACTGCGTTTAACCTGCAGCCCTTTACGCGAAACAACGTTGCGCGCTTCATCATCAAGTAACGTCAAAATGAAAAACGTAACGCGCAGGGGCGATGTAGCGCAGGCCAGCGGAGACCTACGCAGGCGGTGCGCCACAGACGCTAGATCGAAACGCGCAGTGATTTCGCCTTAAGCAAATGAATCGTCCAGTCGAACTGCCGAACTGCCTGCCGCAGTCTGCGAGACCCGCGGCGCGGCGGTCGACACGTCAAGTGAAAGTCTCCTGGCGGGATCACGTCGTTCGCATCGGCGGCGAGTCGCCGGTTGTCGTCCAATCGATGACGAACACTGACACCGCAGACGCAATCGCTACGGCAATTCAGGTAAAACAGCTCGCGCAGGCAGGTTCCGAAATCGTACGGATCACTGTCAACTCA
>DATEOP010000161.1:0-3953 GCA_035274065.1 Burkholderiaceae bacterium | reverse complement strand
ATTCTCGAGCGGCTCGCGCGTGAGCAGCCCACGACGCTCGCGTGCATGCACGGCAGCGCGTTCCGCGGCGACGGCTCCGCATTGCTAAAGGCACTTGCGGAGAGCTTGAGCGCCCGGCCGCCACTACGAGCGGCGGCGTAGTCTGCGTTCGCGCCGTCGGACACTAAGCTCGCCCAAATACCGTCGACTCTATGCGTTAACGACTTGCGTTCGCCCACTAGAACAACACAGGAATGGGGCGAATGCATCGTGAGCCGCATATCTGCGTCCTAATCCCAGTCATCCGACTCAGTAGAAACCCGGTTAGACACTTTAATCGGGCCTTCTATTTGCTTGCCATCTGAGGTTGTGCTGCGGCCGCCTCCTACTTTTGCGGCGACGGAAGCTGCGCACTCAAAAAAAGGCGCGAGCTTTTTGTGGACAAATCGAAGCTAATCGAGCTCGCAGTGGAGCAGACACGCGACTACGCGCTGTTTGTGCTCGACCCCAATGGAAATATCCTCACTTGGAATACCGGGGCGCAGGCCATAAAAGGCTATAGGCCTGACGAGATTCTCGGTCGGCATTTTTCTGTCTTTTATACGCACGATGCGATTCAACGCGGTTGGCCGACCTACGAGTTGACGATCGCCGCGGCCGAGGGGCGCTTTGAAGACGAGGGGTGGCGCCTGCGCAAAGGTGGTTCGCGTTTTTGGGCCAACGTCATTATCACCGCCATTCGCGACAACGATGGCACGCTGGTCGGCTTTTCGAAAGTCACCCGCGACCTTAGCCAACGCAAAGCCCATGAAGACGCGCTTCAGCAGAGCGAAGAACGCTTTCGTCTGCTTGTCGAAGGCGTTCAAGACTATGCAATTTTCATGTTGGATTCGCAGGGCCTCATTTCAAGTTGGAACAAAGGTGCACAACGCATCATCGACTACTCAGCGAACGAGATCATCGGAAAGCATTTCTCGCGTTTCTTTTCTGACGAAGACATCAAAGCGCACAAGCCCTGGGAAGAGCTCGCGACCGCGCGGCGTGATGGTCGCTTTGAAGGTGAAGGATGGCGCCTGAAAAAGGACGGCTCGCGTTTCTGGGCTCGATCCATTGTGACGGCGCTTTTTGACTCCGCGGGCCAACTACGCGGCTTTGCGAAAGTCACGCAAGACTTGTCCGAACGTCGGCACATTCAGGCCCTCGAGTCGGCGGCGCGCAACGTCAACGAGTTCATCGCTGTACTGGCGCATGAAATCCGCAATCCGCTGGCGCCGATTCAGACGGCCGTACAAGTCATTGCCAACTCCCCCAAAGACGCGCCCGAACGCGACCAGATGTATGACGTCATTCGGCGGCAGACCTCGCATCTGCGCCGCATTGCAGATGACCTGCTGGATATCACCCGCCTCACACGCGGGGAAATGGCCATCGAGCACAAGCCGGTAGACCTATCTGAAGTCGCTGATGAGGCGACCAAGGCAATCGCCCTTGATGATCTCTGTAAGCACCATCGGTTGGAACTCAATCTTGCTCCCGAGAAATTACAGGTGTTGGGCGATGCACATCGCCTTTCGCAGTTGCTATCCAACCTTCTGACCAACGCATGCAAGTACACACCGCCTGGTGGTCTTATCTGTGTCACGACGCGCGTGGTCGGCGCAGATGCTGAAGTCGAGGTAAAGGACAGCGGTCGCGGTATCGAACGCGCCGCTCTGGATGATATTTTCGAGATGTTCGTGCAGCAAAGCCCCGTTATCGAGCGCGCCGGTGCGGGTCTGGGAATCGGACTCGCGCTGTCTCGCAAGATCGCGGAGATGCACCGCGGCACGCTGGTAGCGGAAAGCGAAGGTCCGAACAAGGGAAGTGTGTTTACTTTTCGCATGCCCCGTGCCGCGCAGGTACACGCTGCACCGCCGAAAATTGCGCCACGCGTGACGCTTCCGGAACACCTGCGAATTTTGATCGTCGATGACAATGCCGACGCGGCGACGACGCTGAACATGCTGATGACCTCGCTCGGATATGAAACATGCGTAGTCGCTACCGGATGGGAAGCTCTGCAAAGCGTAAGTGCGTTCAACCCCAACGTGGTTTTGCTCGATATCGGGCTACCCGGTATCGATGGCTACGAAGTTGCGCGCCGGCTTCGTGCAATGAAGCCGAATCAGCCGATAAAAATCGTCGCGGTCACGGGCTGGGGACAGGAAGCAGACAAGCAGAAATCGCGTGCAGCTGGAATCGACGTGCATCTGGTGAAGCCTGTCGATGCTGCTGAGTTGCGAAGCGCACTAGCTGCTAATGGAACATTGCATTGAGTTGCTTACCAGCAGCTCTTTGGCAACTCTGACCCGCAATTCGCAGTCGACCTCTCCAGGCAACACACGTTGCACATGATTGCGGCAAGCGGGGGGCGCATCCGTCGCGCGAAACCGTTGATGCTGATGCCGTACGGCGGCTACGCCAACGACAGTCGATTGGTCATGCGTGGCCGTGTGCTTCAAGAGCGCAAGGCAACTCAGGCGGAAACAAATACCAGCGCCTGGCGTAATTTCGTCGCTCTGGTGCGACTACTGCACTCGGCGGAGGTGCCGGGCGCCGAGGTGTGCGCGCAATTCAGATCGCGCGAGCACATGGCCGTCACTGATCGTGAAGGCTACTTCGCGTTCAACATCGATCTCGATCGCAGGCTCGAGCGTGACGTCGAAATAGATCTGCGGCTGATCACACCGCGTGCAGCGGACGGTCAGCCGGTTCTTGCCCGCGCGTCGATCTGCGTGCCGCCCGTCAGCGCTCGGTTCGGCGTAATTAGCGACATCGACGATACGATCGTCTGGACACACGTCGGCAATCGCCGACGCATGCTTTGGACACTCGCTCGGTCCAACGCAGCGACGCGCAAGCCTTTGGATGGCGTCGCGGCGCTTTATCGCGCGCTGCACGACGGTGTGGCCGGCGATGAAGGCAATCCGATCTTTTACGTTTCGAGCGGACCCTGGAATCTTCATTCACCTGTCGTCGATTTCCTTCGCATCAACGGCGTTCCGCGCGGCCCGGTGTTTATGAAGGACTGGGGCGTGCACACGTTTTACCAGTGGCGGGACCACGGCACGCACAAGCTTGCAAGCATCCGTGAAATCATGAACGCGTTCGCACATCTGCCCTTCCTTCTGATCGGCGATAGCGGCGAGTCCGATCCCGAGATTTACCGCGAAGTTGTCCGCGAGTTTCCGGGCCGGGTAGCGGCAATCTACATTCGCAACGTCTCCGCCGGACCCGCGCGTTGCGCCGAAGTGGCACGCATTGCCGACGAGGTACGTGCGGGCGGGAGCAGCATGCTTCTCATTACTGATAGTGAGCTGGTCGTGGTCCACGAAGCGCGCGCCGGCCGCATCCCTTCTGATCGAATCGCGCAAGTGCGACTCGACGAAGAGGCTGAAAAGCGATTGCCAACACCTGCTGAGCCTGACGCCGTAGCGCCCGGCGAATAAAACTCTTCTCTAAATTCCGGTCATGCGTTCGAGATGTTCCGGGTAACGCGCTCCTTGCACCTTGACAGTTGAGGCGGCGTTATCGATCTCGCGCAAATCATGCGCTGTCAGCTCGAGCGAGGTCGCGCCGATGTTTTCTTTGAGACGCTGCAGCTTCGTGGTGCCTGGAATAGGAACAATCCACGGCTTCTGCGCAAGCAACCAGGCCAGAGCAATCTGCGCCGGTGTCGCCTTCTTCCGCTGCGCGATCGCAGCGAGCAGATCGATCAGCGCCTGGTTCGCCTTGCGCGCTTCCGGCGAAAACCGCGGCACGATATTGCGAAAGTCTGATTTATCGAACGTCGTGCTCTCGTCGATCTTGCCTGTCAAAAACCCTTTGCCGAGCGGACTGTACGGAACGAAGCCGATACCGAGCTCCTCGAGTGTCGGCAACAGCTCGGCTTCGGGCGCTCTCCACCACAACGAGTATTCGCTCTGAACCGCGGT
>DATEOP010000160.1:0-9388 GCA_035274065.1 Burkholderiaceae bacterium | reverse complement strand
ACGGTTCCGAGCCCTGCGGTTACCGTAACACCGCGGTTGAAGCCCTTGAGCTTGGTCGCGATCTGGCCCTGATCGTGATACATCGACAACACGCCATCGAACTCACCGCCGAAAGCCTTCAAGAACACCGTATCGGACGGGAACGGTCCCTTGCAGGCAATTCCGCGCGCCGCGGCCAATGCAACGGCGGGTGCGATCACCTCAATTTCCTCGCGGCCGAAGAGCCCGTTTTCGCCCCCGTGCGGATTCAGCGCACACACTGCGATGCGAGGTGCAGGGATTCCGGCGCCGCGCATCGTACGATCGGCAAGCGTCAACGCGTCGTCAATTCTCTCCGCCGTAATTTGGTCGATCGCGGTTCGCAGCGCGACGTGCGACGTTACGCGCGACATCCACAGGTTATCGAGCACGTTCATCTCACCGAAAAACCCTTGGTGCCGCGTCAGATGCGCGAACATCTGGTGCTCGTCGTTGAACTTCCATCCGCCCGCATGCAACGCCGCCTTGTTCAGCGGCGCAAAACAAATCCCATCGATGCGTCCAGCCAGTGCCAGCTCGATCATCGTCGCAAGCGTCTCACCGGCAACTCGGCCCGACTCAGCCGAAAGCGCGCCGCGCTTGATCGTGCCCGGATCGCAATTGGCCAGATCGATAATTGCGACGGCGTCGCGCACATCGTCGATTTGCTCAGGCGCCGACACGACTTCGTAGGCTAGGTCGACATCGGCATCGCGTGTGCCCTGCTCGAGCACTCGCACGTCGCCTATCACCAGCAGCCGCGCGACATCTGCGAGTCGCCTGTCCGCGAGCACGCGCGCGCATTGTTCGGGGCCGATGCCGGTGCAGTCGCCGAGCATCAGGCCGATTAAAGGCGACGGATGCGCAATGTCATTCATATCTGCCTCCGATCACTGAAGAAGCTGATGGCCGCGACCATCACAAAGGTGACTACGAGCATTGTGATCGACAACACCGCGATCGGCCCCCAGTCGTTGCTCTCTCGCAAATCGAACATCGTCACCGAGACGGTCTTGGTGCGCGCGGTGAAGAGCAGGATCGTCGCCGATAGTTCGCGAATCGATCCGATGAAAACCAGAATCCAGGTGGCGATAACGCCATTGCGGATCAGCGGCGCGGTGATGTCAACCAGCGCGCGCAACCGTGTCGCGCCGAAGATTCGGCTCGCGTCTTCGAGCTCCGGGTGGACCGATTTCAGCGAGGAGGCGATCTGCTGATAGCCGACCGGAAGCTCCTTCGTCAGATACGCAAGGAAGATGATCCACAACGTTCCATAGAGCACCAGCGGCGGCTGCGTGTAGCTGAGGAAAAGCCCGACAGCCAGCACGATGCCGGGGATCGCAACGGGCGCAGTCGCGAGGAACGCGAGATAGCGATGACCCCAGACGAGCTTGCGCAAACCGAGATAAGCAATCATCGTCACCAGAATAGTGGCCGCGGTTGCGGCACTGACACCGAGCACGAATGTGTTGAAGAACGCCGACTTGGTTTGACTGAACTCGAGAAACACGAAGCGCCAGTGTTCGAGCGAGAAATTTCCAATCACGGGCCCGGACCAGTTCTTCACGAAAGCTGTTCTCAGCAGCACACCGTAAGGCAGCACGATCGAACAGCCAAGCACGATCACGAACAGTGACAGCGCCGGAATTTTCCAGTGGCCGAGGCGGATTAGTCTCGCGCCTGTACTCTTGCCTCCGATGACCGAATATCCGCGCCGGCCCATGATGAGCGTCTGCGCCCTTAGCAACACGACGGTGATCAGAAGTAGCGGCAGCGACGCTGCGGCTGCGAGTCCGAGCTGTGGCGGAAACTGAAACAGGCTCCAGATCTTGGTCGTCATCGTATCGACGCCAGCGGGCAGGGCGAGAATTGCCGGCGTGCCGAACAACGTCATCGATTGCAGAAACGCCACGAGGAAGCCGGCCAGCAGTGCGGGCAGCACAAGTGGCAATGTGATATGCGCAGCGGTCCGCCATGCAGGCGCGCCGAGAATTGCGGACGCCTCTTCAAGCTCGCTTGGAATGACGTCGAGGCTGTTCGCAACAAACGTGAAGACGTACGGAAACGTATAAAGCGCCATCACGAACACCATGCCCCACGCTGAAAAGATGTTGATCAGCGAGTCATCGACAAAGGGTTTCAGATCGAACAGCGCGTAGTACCACTTGTTCAAAAGGCCCGCGTTAGGCCCGCCGAGCAGCACCCAGGCAAACGCGCCGAGAAATGGCGGCGTGACGAACGACGCAAGAATCAGCGTACGCATCAGCCGTTTTGCGGGCAGGTCGGTGCGCGCGACAAGCCACGCCATCGGAGCGGCAGTGATCAGGCAAAGCACGCCTACTGCGGCCGACGTCCATAGCGTCGTCACCAGCGGTTTGACAAACGCAGGATCGATGAACAGGTGGCGGTAGTGATCGAGCGTGAAAGCCCTCGCCGCATCGCGCAGGCTGGTGACCACCAGCCACGCCATTGGCAGCAGCACAAGCACCGCGAGCAGCAGCGCCATTGCAATCGACACGGGCGCGGTCCAATCGATGGACCGTGCCCGTGGTGACGAGCTCACGTGTTCGAGCGTCGCTTCCATGCCGCAGCTGTGCGGCTAGCGGATCAATTACCGAACAGCGCCGTGTAGCGTTTCTTGATGTCGGCGATCTGCGGCAGCATCGCGACCGGATCATCGGGAAGCATCTTGATCTGCGAAAGCGGTGTGCGTCCCGCAGGTTCCTTCACGTCCGGGTGAACCGAGCGCAATCCGCCCTCATTGACCATCAGCTGCTGAACCTTTGCCGTGTAAAGGAAGTTCTGCAGCACGCGCGCCGCGTTCGGATGCGGTGCATCGGCAAAAATTGCAGTCGGCGAGGTGACAAACGGTGTGCCTTCCTTCGCGTACACGATCTTGACGGGACTCTTGGCGTCGATTTCGATGAACATGTTGTACTCGTTGCCGTCGACCATCACTGCGCGCTCGCCGCTCGCGATGCTCTTCGGCGTCGCGGTCGTTGATTGCAGCTGTTGCACTCCTTGTTTCGACAGTTTCTCAAGGTAGTCCCAACCGAGCGCCTTCGTGAGGGCAAACGTTCCGGTCAGGCTCGTGCCGCTATAGCTTGGATGAGACTTAGCCATCTTGCCTTTCCATTGCGGATCGAGCAGATCCATGTAGCCGGTCGGTGCACTCGCAGCCGGAACGAGCGTCGTGTTGTATCCCATCACGCTTAATGTTGCGCGCCAAACGGCAAAGTAACCTTCCGGGTCTTTGAACTGCGCGGCGTAGCGTTTCACGTCGGGTGGAGTGTGAGGCGCCAGCCACTTCTGCTGCTTCCAGAAAATGAAATGCGAGGCGTCGGACGAATTGACAACGTCGACGTTCTTGATATTCGCCTGGTACTCCTGGTTGACTCTCTGAAAAACGCGCTCCGAACCTGAGCGCTCGACGTCGATGGCAATGTTGGGATAGTCAGCGCGAAATACCTTCGCGATTGCCTCCGCGACCTTGACGTCGACCGCCGTGTACCAGACAACCTTGCCCTCCTTCGCAGCGGCCGCAAGCATTGCCGGCGTCGTTTCCTGAGCCGGTGCCGGCGCTGCGATTGCGCAGGCCAACAGCATCGCTGGAAGTGTCTTGCTTGTGATCCATTTCATAGCGTCTCCTTATTTACAGCGTTGGTGTTTGAAGTCGTTAGCGAGTCAGCGCGCGGCACCGCTCGGCAGAGAATCTGACCCGGACTTTCGAACCGGGCGGGACGTCGAGCGCGGCCGGCGCCGTAACCAAAAGCTCCTGGCCGACGTCGATGATGTAGTCACGATGACTCCCCAAATAGGCTTGGCTGCGCACGACGCCTGGCAGCGTGTTCTTTACGTCGCTATTGTCGTCGGGCAAAAGCTGAACATCGTTTGTCTTCACGCAGAAACTCATCGGCTGCTGAGGTCCCGGAAAGTCACCCTGACCGATGTCGAGCGTGCGTCCCGCAAACTCGACTTTGTTGTCTGCGACGTGCTTCGCATCGAGTACGTTGCTGCCGCCAATGAAGCGCGCGACGAACTTCGAGTTGGGGCGGTCGTAGACCTCTTGCGGGGTTCCGATCTGCTCAATGCGGCCTGCGTTCATGATGACAATGCGATCGGCCATCGTCATCGCTTCGCTCTGGTCATGCGTGACGTAGATCGACGTGTAATGAAACTCGTCGTGCAGACGGCGGATTTCAAAGCGCATCTCGCCGCGCAGATTGGCGTCGAGATTGGACAGCGGCTCATCGAGCAGCAGGATGTCGGGCTTCGGTGCCAACGCACGGGCGAGTGCAACGCGCTGTTGTTGCCCGCCGGAGAGCTCGGACGGGTAGCGCCCCGCCTGCGCAGACAGTTTGGTGGTTGCAAGTAACGCAGACGTGCGCGTTTCGCGCTCCTCCGACAGCATCGACTTCATCTTCAAGCCGTACTCGACGTTCTGCCGGACAGTCATGTGCGGCCACACGGCATAACTCTGAAAGATCATGCTCATATTGCGCCGCTCGGGAGGAACGACGGCTCCAGGCGCCGACACGACCTTGCCACCGACACGAATCTGTCCTGCATCGGGTTCAATGAATCCGGCAATCATCCGCAGCGTCGTGGTCTTGCCGCAGCCCGACGGACCTAGCAGGCACACGAACTCACCGTGCTCGACGGCGAGGCTGATCGTATCGACCGAAACCACTCCCGGGTATCGCTTGGTCAAACTTTCCAGCTCGAGTGTGGCCATGCTTGATCTTATCTTGGGCGATTGCCGGCAGCGCGGCCATAGAATGACCATCTGCTGCTGCGACACCTATGCGGGTTTCCACTGAAGGAGAGTAAATGGGTCGGATCGTTCATCTGTCACTGAAAGTCGATGACGTCGGGACAACCGGTGAGTTTTATAAGAAGGTGTTTGGGTTTCAGGACGCTGAGACTCTGAAAACCCGCGACCATGTTTCGCGTCACATGACCGACGGCGAAATCGACTTTACTTTGATGAAGTACGACGCTGGAACGCAATCTGCCGAGTCGAAAGCGGCTGGGGACGGGCCGTGTATCCATCACTTCGCCATCGAGGTTGAAGATGTCGCCGCGGCGACGGCCGATGTCAAGTCCCATGGCTGTGAGATCGTCAGTGATCCAGGCGTGATGCCGGTGAAGTTTCGTGCCCCCGGCGGAACGATCGCTGAACTTGTGCAGATCGGTAGATACAAGAAAGCGGCGAGCGCGCAGAAAAGCGACCGCATCACGCACCTGGCTCTGAAGGTCGACGAGATCGACAGGACCGGCGACTTCTACCGCGACGTTTTCGGATTCAGAGACTCGGAGACTAAAAAGACGCGCGATCACATGTCGCGCCACATGACGGATGGCAGAATCGATTTCGCGCTCTTGAAATACGACGCTGGCACGCAGTCGGCGGAATCGAAGGCAGCAGGTGACGGCCCCTGCATTCATCACTTTGCCCTTGAGGTCGAGGATGTCGAGAGGAGCACGGCGCAGGTCAAGGCAAACGGTGCCGCCATCGTCAGCGATCCCGGTGTGATTCCAGTCAAGTTCCGCGCACCGGGCGGAACAATCGCCGAACTGGTGCCGCTGGGCCGCTACCAACGTTGATCGTGCTGCAGAGCGGTTGCACCGGGGGTCTGAAATGAGCGCGTTCATGCGCAAGGGCGACTTCTGGTCCGGCCTCGTACTCGTTGGCCTGGGTGCCTACATCGTCAGGGAAGCATCGGGCTGGGAATACCTAAGCGTTGACGGCCCCGGCCCGGGCTTCTTTCCGCTTTGGTACGGCGGCGCAATGATCGTCTTATCACTGCTGCTGGTCGAAGGCGCAGTGCTGAAATCTGACGCTGCTGTGCCGCAGAGGCAGGTCAACCGGAGTGAATTGCTACGTGTGCTGACGTGCTGGGTGGCATTCGTCGTATGTATCGCGCTGCTGAATGTACTCGGGTTTGTCGTCTCGTTCGCGTTGATGTCGTATTTCATCATCGCGGTGCTGTTCCGGAAATCGCAACGCGTTGCGATCGGTCTCGCCATCATCGGTGCGTTGAGCTTCTACGGGCTTTTCTCGCTCGCGCTCGGCGTGGCGCTGCCCGCGGGATTTTTGTTCTAACCACGCAGCAGTATGGAGACGCTGAGCGGGCTGCTGCAAGGCTTCGATGTCGCGCTGACCGGCACCAACTTTGCGATGTGCATGCTCGGCGTGCTGCTCGGCACCGTGATCGGCATACTTCCTGGACTCGGCCCACCGGCAACGATCGCGATGTTGCTGCCGCTGACGATGAAGCTCGAGCCCACCGGTGCGATGATCATGCTGGCCGGCATCTACTACGGCGCGAAATACGGCGGCTCGACTACATCGATCCTGCTGAATGTCCCTGGCGAGTCCTCTTCGGTCGTAACCTGTCTCGACGGCTATCAGATGGCGCGCAAAGGTCGCGCGGGCGCCGCGCTCGGGATCAGTGCGATCGCATCGTTCATCGCCGGCACTCTGGGGGTGGTCGGGCTGATGCTGATAGCGCCGCCGCTCGCAAAGCTGTCGCTGGCTTTCAGTTCGCCCGAATACTTCGCGCTGATGGTGCTTGGCCTTGCGATGGTCGTTCTGCTGTCGGGTGAGTCGCTGACCAAAGGCCTGCTGGCAATGTTGCTCGGCCTGTGGATCGCGACGATGGGGACCGACCTGTTCAGCGCGACTTCGCGCTTTACGTTCGGGCAAACCGCGTTACTGGGGGGCATCGACTTCATCGTCGTCGCGATTGGCATCTTTGCGATAGGCGAAGTTCTGGCCAACATGGAACCAAGGGAGCCCGCCGGAATGCTGCCGGTGCCCAAGGGCCTAAAGAATTTGTTCCCGACCTGGCAAGACCTGAAGGACTGCCGCTTCGCGTTCGTCAACGGTTCGCTGGTGGGCTTCATCGTTGGAATACTTCCAGGTGCTGGCTCTACGATTGCCTCGTTCCTTAGCTATGGAATAGAAAAGGGTGTGTCCAGGCATCCGGAAAAGTTCGGCACTGGTGCGATCGAGGGCGTCGCGGCGCCCGAGGGTGCAAACAATGCCGAAACTGCGGGCTCGTTGGTCCCGCTTCTGACGCTCGGGATTCCTGGCAGCGGCACCACGGCCGTCTTACTCGCTGCGCTCGTTCTATGGGGTTTCAAACCCGGTCCGCTGTTCATCTCCGAAACACCCGCATTGTTCTGGGGGTTGGTCGCAAGCATGTATATCGGAAATGTGATGTTGTTGATCCTGAATCTGCCGCTGGTTGCGGCGTTCGCGCAGCTGCTGAAGATTCCGGCCTATGCAATGTATCCGCTGATTCTCGGGATGGCGCTCGTTGGTGTGTACAGCGACTCTTCGAGCATTTTCGAACTCGGTCTGCTCGCACTCTTTGGCTTGCTTGGCTATGCAATGCGCAAATTGCATTACCCGGCTGCGCCACTCGTGCTCGGCCTCGTGCTTGGCGATGCGATGGAGCGCGCTCTGCGTCAGTCGCTGATGATGTCGCAAGGGGATATTTCGATATTGTTGAGACCCATTCCGGCGGGGCTGTTGTCGGTCGCTGCCGTGCTGCTGATCGTCCCGCTATTCAAGAAGTTCAATGCGATGCGTGTGCAGGTACTCGATCAAAAGGCTTAGTGAATCGCAAAGAGGAGACGGACATGACCTACGCTCAAATATTTCGCGCGGTAGCCGTATCGACTGCGTTGCTGTGCTCGCTCTGCATCGGCGGCTATGCGCACGCGCAATGGAAACCCACCAAGACGGTGGAGGTGATTGTGCACACCGGGCCGGGCGGTGGCAGCGACCTGCTCGCACGTGCAATCGCAACAATGATGGAAAAGGAAAAGCTGCTGCCGGTCCGAATGCAGGTGCTAAACCGAGCGGGCGGTAACGGTGCAGTGGCCGCCGCCGCGATCGCCGAACGCAAGGATGACCCGCATACGCTCGGTCTCGTAACCAGCGTATGGATCGCGGGTCCATTGACCTCAAGCGAAGCCAAGGTGACGTTGCATGACCTGAAACCGGTCGCGGGCCTGCTGCTCGACCCTGCGGTCTTTGCAGTGCGCGCCGACTCGCCGTACAAGAGCTTGCGCGAGTTCATCGAGGCGGCGAAAGCGCAACCGGGACAACTAAAACAATCCGGAGGTTCGGTTACCTCGCGCGACAACATTATTCGGCAGAGCTTGCAGGCAGCGACCGGTGCCCGATGGGCTTTCGTATCGTTTCCAGGAGGGGGCGAGCGTTTGGCTGCCCTGCTCGGCGGACATGTCGACATCATGGTCATCGAGCCGCAGGAAGCAGGCGAGCAGGTGCGGGCGGGAAAGATGCGTGTCTTGGCGCAGCTAAGCGAGCGTCCACTGCCGGGCTATCCCGGCGTCCCCACACTGAAGGAAGCCGGCTACGACATTAAGGCGACTCCGCAGATTCGCGCGGTCGTAGCGCCTCCGGGAGTATCGAACGAAGTTGTTGCCTACTGGGAAGATCTGTTCGCGAAACTGCGCGCGACGGCGTCGTGGAAAAAGTACGTCGAAGACAACCAGCTCGAGGATCACTTTGCCAACAGCGGCGAGCTTTCGAAAATGATCAAGCAGATTGAAGACGAGTTGCGCACGCAGTATCAGGCAGCCGGAATCAAGGTCGTGCGCTGAGCGCGATCGTGTCGATCGAGCAAGACGAGGAGTCTGTTTCGGAGCGGCTCGCGCGGGCCGTCGTCATCGCCTGCCCGGAGAGTGCTGTCGGCGCGCGCGAAACCGGTGCGAGGCTGTTACTCGACATCGTCGGGCTGTGTATCGCTGCACGTCAGCAGCCGTACGTGCGCGCTGCGTTGCAGTCGATTGATCAGATCGGACCCTGTACGGTTATTGGTCACAGCGACCGTTTCGGAGTCGAGGGCGCAGCGTTTGTCAACGGAACAGCGGCGCACGGCGAGGACTTCGACGATACTTTTGAGGGCGGGCCCGTGCACGCTGGAGCCGTGATCGTTCCCGCGGTGCTAGCGGCATGCGAGCGACATCAGTTGTCGGGTGAGGACCTGCTGCGTGGCCTGGCGATCGGGGTAGAGGTCACTTGTCGCTTGTGCCGGGTCGCACCCACACGGATTCACAAAGCGGGTTTCCACCCGACAGCCATCCTCGGTGCGATTGGAGCGGTCGCAGGAATCGGCGCCGCGCTGCGTGTGTCGCAGAAACAATTAGTCAACGCACTTGGAATCGCAGGCAGTTTCGCCTCGGGAATTATCGAATATCTGGCAGATGGTTCGTCGACCAAACGCATGCATCCCGGTTGGGCCGCCCAATCAGGTTACCGCGCGATTCGCCTTGCACTTGGTGACTTTGAAGGGCCGCGCACAGTGTTCGAAGGAAAGCATGGTTTGTTTCG
>DATEOP010000159.1:0-2821 GCA_035274065.1 Burkholderiaceae bacterium | reverse complement strand
TGTCTGGATCGCGAGAACGATCAATGTGCTGAGCAGGAATGCGGCGACTGCCGACACGCTGAACAGAATTAACGTGTTCCGGAATCCGAGCAGGATCATTTCCCGGTGATTCCAAAGGATCTCCCACTTGTTCATGGATTGCGTGTCACATGGCCAGGCGCCGTGCCCGGTTGTCCAGCAGGCGCTGCAAGCGGACAAGGCCGCCAATCACCAGCATGTAGATCGCGGATGCAATCAGGATGGGTGGTAACGGCTCAAAGGTAATAGCGGCGATCTGGTTGGTGACGCGCGTCAGATCCACAATTCCGATCACGGCGATTGCCGGGCTCGCCTTGATGAGCAGCGTCATCTCATTGACCAGACCAGGCAGCGCCGTGATCCAGATCTGCGGCATGACGATGCGCCGGAAAATCAGCCGGCGAGACATGCCCGCGGCGCGCGCAGCCTCGATCTGCTCGCGCGGAAAACTTCGGATCGCAGCGCGCCATATCTCGGCGTTGAATGCGGCCGTATTTAGGATCAGCGTAGCCAGCGCAGCCGCATTCCGGTCGAGCGGAATGCCGAACACCGGCGCACCGATGAAAATAAAGAGCACCAGCGTCACCAGCGGTGTCGCACGCCCCAGGCTTACGTAAAGAACGATTAGACGTCCCAGCAACGGAATACGGGCCTCGCGTAGCAGTGCTAGCGCGAGACCCAGTGGTACGCCTCCGACAATAGCGACGGCCGAAATCCACGCCGTCGTCCAGGCCCCGAGAAGCAGCGCCTGGATCGCTGCTTCATTCACGTGGCGGCCTTACGAGCAGCAGTTTCGCCCGATCGTTTACGGGATTCCGGCGAGCTTCTTGTACTGACTAAAGCTCTTGATCGGTTCTTTCGGCAGGTCGGGGAAGGCAGTGCCGAACCACTTGGTCTGCAGCTCGGCAAGCTTGCCGGTCGTGCGCAGATGCGCGACGAACTCGTTCAAATAGTTCAGCAGATCGTCGTTGCCCTTTGGCACCGGCCACGCGTGGAATCCAGCGCCCGAAACAGGCTGACCAATGGCGAACACGTTGCCGCGCTGCTTGACTAGCGCAGTGGCATTGATGATGCCATTCACGACATAGTCGATACGGCTGTTCTCCAGATCTTTGTAGGCCTCGGGATACGAGGTGTACTCGACCACCTTGCCGAGCTTGCCGCCGGTTTTCTTCAGCATGGCCTCAAGCTCGGGCAGGCGCGAAAGCAATACGCTGCCGGCTTGTACGCCGACGGTCAGACCGCTCAGATCCTTGACGGACTTGATGCGGTTGTCATTAGCGCGCTTGATGTAGTAATGCGTGGCGCCAGCGATCGGAGCTACGAAGTTAAAAACGTTCAGGCGCTCCTCGCTGACAATCGAGCCCGTGATCGCCGTATCGTATTTGCCGGTGGAGACGGCGGCGAGCAAGCCGGTCCAGGGCAATATCTCCTGACGGATCTCAAACTTGGCGTACTTTTTCAGCTCGGCAATAACGTCGTGATGGAAGCCCTTTGGCTTGCCGCCTTCGATGAACTCAAAAGGCGCGTAGTCGTCCTCCGTGGCGACGGTCATATAACCACGCGCCTGGATCTCCTTCAGCGAAGCGGCCTTGGCGGCCACCGGAATGAGTGTCAAAGCGAGCAGGCCGATACCCAGCGCGACTCGCCGGGTCACCGGAGATGAAACAAAACGCATCGACATAGATCTGTCTCCCTATCGATCGAAACGGCAGCGGCTGGCGGCGCCAGTGTTCCGTGTTACGTACTCTAAGCCATTGCCACTATTGCGTGGGAGCCCGCTGCACGAGAATTGACTTGGGGCGCAAGTCAGCGCCGTTGGTTGGCACAAGGTCCATCGGGCACGCGGAGATCACGAGAACAAGATCCATCAGAGCGCGCAGCGTGACGAAGTCACCGGGCTTCGCGGTCGGCGGCTGGATGACGAGCGCACCGTCCGGACCGATCGCCACGTTCTCGAATAGATTCACCGGGCTCGGAATCGCGGGCGCTTCTAAGCCGAGCTCGGCCAATGCCTCGACCATGTTCGCGACGCAGTTGCGGTGCGGAGCGGGATGCCCCAGCAGCGTGTAACGCATCTGGTCACAGGCTGAGAGCAGCAGGTCGTGACTGCCCGGTGATGTATCCGACTCGAAAGCGAGCATCGGCCGTCGCCGATTGGAATAGAACAGTTCGCCGACGGCCGGCGTAAGGCGCTGCGTGCATGAACGCGTATGCGCGGTGGAAAGATGCTCGTCGAGATCAGAGAGCACAAAGGCAAACATATCCGCAACCTGCGGACCCTCGGGGAGAGTGATCCGGACCCGCTCCCCCGATACCAGCCGCAAACCCTTGCCGTGTCCTGCCGGAATGAGTGTCTGGCGGCTTGTCGTCACATCCTCGGCGGCGGCTGGTCCTTGCATAAGCGGCTGACCTCGATAGCTACATCAGTTGAATCGCACGTATTCAAAATCCATCGGCCGATCGTTGACCGCCACCTGGGGTGGCGCGATCCAGCCTGCGTACTTGCCGGGCTCGACCACGCGTTCCATCAGTGATGCGACGAATGCGCGATCGTCATCAGTAGGCAGCCAATCGCTGAGGCGTGCGCTCCACTCGGCCTCCGAAATCACTTTGCCCTCGGGCGACACGCGCACTCCCGCCAGCGAGCCGATGCGGCGGTTGAATGCCTTGTGCGGCAGCCGCAGACGGTGCGGCAGACCGGCTTTTTCGATCACGCGGTTGCAGCGACCGATACCGGCCTCGGAGTCCCGAATGAAATCATCGCGCAGGACTTCATTGAGCGCGTTTAGCATCGGAACTT
>DATEOP010000158.1:0-2929 GCA_035274065.1 Burkholderiaceae bacterium | reverse complement strand
TGTCGATAAACGTTCCCAGGTGCACGTGATAGCGAGCTGCCAAATAACGTAACAAATGGTGCGAGACGATCTTGTCGCCCTTGTTCGGCGGGTAAGGAATGCGATGAACTAGAAGCAGGATCGGTTCCATTGCCCTGCGCTAGCCAAGATTGCGGACGATGGACGGCCCGATGGCGTTGACAAGTGTGCGCGGCAGATGGCGCCACAGGCCGATAACGGCGCGGTATTTCGGATTTGACGGATTGTTTTGAGGAATGCTCTTGCCCTTGAAAAGTTTGTATTCATAGTGCAACGGCTGGGGCTCGAAGCCCCAGTTTTTCTTGAACGCAAATGACCCTGCCCCGCGCTTCGAGCGTCCGTAGTCGAACACCCGGCACCCACGTTTACACGCGCGACGCATCAGCTCCCAGTACTTGAAATCGTTCGCCGCCAGCTCGCGCGCTTCGAGAACGTCACCGGCGTAATAAGGCATGACTTCGTCGCGAAAATAAAATGAGAGCACGCTGGATACCGGGCGGCCCGCTGGTGTCACGACCGTCATTACCTCGCACGCGTCGCTAAACGCCCGCTGCAGCGCCTCAAAATAACGTCTCGGAAACGGAGGCGTTCCATGCCGATGCGCATTGTCCGCATACAGATCAAAAAAACGATTCACGCTCGAGTCAATTTCACTGGCGAGGCCGCGCTCGATTGATTTGCGCACCATCGCGCGCTGCTTGCGCGGAATCGCGAGCATGTTCGCGTCAGCATCGGGTTCAATCGATTTCCGGAAAGTGACGAACAGGTCCTGCTGCGGCCAGCCTGGTTCACACAAGGAACGGTCGCGCAATTCAAGATGATCCGCGCCGAGATGCTGGGCCAGATCACCCGCCGCCGCGTGCAGCACCGCACGCGCTGTCTCGTCCATAACCGCTGCGCCGCCGTAAACTGCGAAAGGCAGCGAAACCAGCGCATGCCCAAAAAGAAGGCTCTTTACCTGCGCCAGCGGCAGTACGCCGACCACTTCGCCCAAGCGCTCCGCAAGCAGATAGTGCGTGCGGTGCCCGAATACGTTTTCGATGAGGTCGCGCCACTCGATGCGATGAAAGAACGTCGCATCAGGACAAGCTTGTACGAAGGCAGTCCAGGCCACACAGTCCGCGTCCTCGAGCCGACGGACCTTCACCGTTCCGTCTGTCATATGTGCTGCGTCGAGAAGCTTCACGCTGCATCGAGATGGAATACACGATCCATCCGGTCCCAACGAAAGTCGGTGAGCAGTTGCCGTAGCTTGGCTTCCATTCGGTTCAAATTCACGTAGTGCCGAAAACGGGTCTTGAGGCCGATTCCGTTGATGCGCGGCTGGAGCGGGTCGATCTCCCAAGGATGAAAGTAAAAGATCGCAGCGCGACGATCGACGCTATTGACGCGATTGATCGCCCAGCGAGACAACGCATACGGAGCAAGTCGAAAGTATCCGCCGCCGCCTGCCGGCAGGTTGCGACCGAACACGCGCGCGGTGCTGACTGGAATCTCGAGTAATCCGCTGCTAACGCGATACGGAAAGCGCGGCGAATCCGGCATGCCATAGTGATCGTGCTTCACGGGGTAGACACTTGAGCTGTACTGATAGCCTGCTGCAGCAATTCGGTCGAACGCCCACAAGTTGCCTTGGCCAACCGAAAAGCTAGGCGCGCGATAGCCTCGCACCGGAACGCCCGCAATATCTTCGAGTCGCTGCTTTGCATCGCGGATATCGCTGTCGAACTCGGCTGGCGACTGGTCGGATGCTCGCAGATGCGCTTGACCATGGCTCGCCACCTCGTGTCCTTGCGCAGCTATATCGCGCACGATGTGGGGATACCGCTGAGCAAGCCAGCCAAGCGTGAAGAAGGTTGCTTTGGACCCGCGCTCGCTCAGAAGGCTCAACACTCTGTCGATATTGCGCTCGACGCGGCAGGGTGTCGTCTCCCAGGCGCTGCGCGCGATATGAGGCGCAAAGGCCGACACCTGAAAATAGTCTTCGACGTCTATCGTCAGCGCATTAACGGTTCGCTTGATCTCTTGCGCAGCGCTCATGTTCCCTCTCGTGCAACGCTAGGTACGCCACTGTTCGGCGTGCCGCGGAACAGAAGGGGCGAAGCCGAGGCCTGAATACACCGCCGCGTAGCGTGCAACGCTCGCCGCCCACGAGCGCTCAGTTTCGACGAATTGCCTTCCACGATTGCGCAGTGATTCCCACGCTTGCGGTGAGTTCAGCAAGTCGATAACAGTCTCTGCTAATGCGCTAACTGAGCCGGCCGAAAACAACCGTCCATTTTCTCCGTCACGAATCAGTTCACGATGACCGCCGACGTCAGAGGCAACAATCAACCGGCGTCGCGCCATTGCTTCAAGTGGCTTCAACGGTGTCACGGTTTCAGTAAGTCGCATTCGCAGTCTCGGATACACCAGCACATCGATCAGGTCGTAGTAACGGGCGACGTCAGTGTGCGGCACGCGTCCCTGAAAGATCACCAAGTGGTCCACCGCCAGCTGCCGGGCAGTAGCCTTCAACCTTTCCTCCTCAGGTCCACCACCGACCAATAGCAGGCGAATATCTGGCCTTCGTGCGGCAACTGCAGGAAGCGCGGAGAGCAGCAGGCTTAAGCCCTCATAAGCGTAGAAAGAGCCGATAAACCCAAGAACGGTTTTTCCATCGAGACCAAGCTCGTGGGCCAAAGCCGTAGTGTTCTCACCTGAGCCCGCAAACTTCTTTACATCGACTGCATTGGGTATCAGGGTTACGCGGTCCGCTGAAATTCCACGTGCAAGGATGTCGGTGCGTAGCCCCTCGCAGATCGTCGTCACTCGATTTACGCGCCGCAGCACGTACGTTTCAATAGCGCGAGTGGCTCGGTAACGCCACCCACCTTCCCGCGTGGTGCCGTGATCAACCGCTGCATCCTCC
>DATEOP010000157.1:0-3063 GCA_035274065.1 Burkholderiaceae bacterium | reverse complement strand
AACGCCGCGCGCGCCGTGTCCCCGAGCTCGGATAGTGACTTCTTCATATAGCGCAGGTAAGCGCCGCCGTGGCGCGCCTCGTCCTGCGACAACAGTCGATAAATCGCCTTGATCACGGGCTCGGTATGCCATTCGGAAGCGCGCCGGTACCAGTGATTGAGTCTGACTTCGCCGCAAAAATGCATCATCAGGGTTTCAAGCCGAGGCGCGGGATCGAACTCGAAGCGCACGGCGTGCAGCTCGTCTTCGCTCGGCACCAGATCAGGCCGGAAGCGCCGCAGGTATTCCATCAGAACCAGCGCGTGCTTTTGCTCCTCGAAAAACCAAACCGACATGAAGGCCGAGAAATCGGAATCACCGCGGTTGTCGCGCAGAAACATTTCGGTGGCTGGCAGCGCGGACCATTCGGTGATCGCGTTCATCTTGACCGTCTGCGCCTGCTCTTCTGACAGCTTCGTCGCATCGAAATCGTTCCAAGGAACATCTGTTTCCAGGTTCCAGCGGACCGACTCGAGCGATCTGAATATATCGGGGTACAACAAAGGCGCCATCTTTCTGCCCTCGGCTGCGCTACTGATGCAAATCCTATGCCCCGCGCTTATCGCGCGTAATCAGTGCGTAGGCGGAGTGGTTGTGAATCGACTCGAAGTTTTCGGCTTCCACAGTGTAGGCAACGATACGGGCGTCCGTGTTTAAAGCAAGCGCTACGTCGCGCACGACATCTTCGACGAACTTGGGATTGTTATAAGCGCGTTCGGTCACGTACTTCTCGTCGGGCCGCTTCAGTAAGGCCCAGATCTCGCACGACGATGCGTCTTCCGCAATCCGAATCTGTTCTTCGATCAAGACCTCATCGGCAAGCTCGGCGGTGATCGTGATATGTGCGCGCTGGTTGTGCGCGCCGTAGTCCGACACTTTCTTGCTGCAAGGACACAGGCTCGTCACTGGTACGACGACTTTTTGTCGGAAGCGGCGCGTTTGCCCATCGGTGTCGACGGTAAACGTCAACTGGTAGTCCATCAGGCTCTCGACGCCGGAAACGGGTGCCGTCTTCAGGACGAAGAATGGCAGGCGAATCTCGATGTGACCGGCGCGTGCATCGAGACGCTCGATCATCTTGCCGAGCAGATTGCAAATCGAAGGCATCGACAACGGCTCTGCGTGGCCTTGCAGCACGTCAACGAAGCGCGACATGTGCGTACCCTTTTCGTTGGCGGGCAAGCCGACGTACATGTCGATCGACGCCACCGACGGTTGCGAACCTCGCGCGCTCTTTACCAGCACCGGTTGCGTCATCGATCTGACGCCGACGCGCTGAATCGCGAGCTCCCGGCGATCTTCACCGGACTGCACATCCGGTAAAAACAAGTCGTCAGGCGCGTTCATTTTGCATCGAGCAGACGCTCGATCTGGCTGGTCAGGCGTGAGTCAAGCGGCGTCATATCACTGGGAAAACTGGCAACGACTTTACCTTCGCGGTCGATCAGGTATTTGTAAAAGTTCCACTTCGGCGCTTGTCCTGACGACTTTGAAAGCGCGACGAAAAACGGATTGGCCGATGGCCCTGCAACCGACGACTTGGCAAACATCGGAAACTTGACTCCGTACGTGTTGTAGCAGAAGTCGGCGATCTCCTTGTTATTGGCTTTTTCCTGATTGCCGAAATCCCCCGAAGGAAATCCCAGAACCGTTAGTCCACGCGCTGCGTATTTAGTGTGCAGCTTTTCCAGACCGTCGTACTGCGATGTGAAGCCGCAGTAACTGGCTGTGTTGACCACCAGCAGAACGCGGCCCTGATATTGGCAAAGTGGCTGCGGCGATTCGTCCTGCAGCTTGGCAAACGTGTGGTTTAGCAGTGGCGGGCAGGTCGTTTGCGCCGCTACCGACCCCGAAAAGACTACGCCAAGCACCCATACGACTAGCGGGACGGCGCGCAATCCTGTGAGCATTGATGTTCCCGTCGGCGCATCAGCGCCGAAAACAGCCGATGCTAAAGAATCTAGGGTTTCGGTCAACTCGGGCCGATAGCGGTTTTAGTGCCAATTAGACGCTTGTGCTCCTCGCAGTCGACCACGAGGATTACGTTTGCAACCCAGCCGCTGGAAACCGAGCGGTCGCCCGCGATACGATAAGCGCTCGCAGATCTTGTGCTCGATGCAAACCACTACTCCGCCGCCGCCGCACGTTCTTGCGTTGGATGACGATCCGTCGATCCGTGCGCTCGTTTCCGACTATTTGACGGAGAACGATCTTCGCGTCACGGCAGTTGCAAGTGGCAATGAGCTGATGGCGGTGATGGAGCGCGAGGCGATCGATCTCGTGGTGCTCGATTTGCGTCTGCAAGGCGAAGATGGAATGCAGATCGCGCGCAAGTTGCGAGAGGACTCGGCGATACCGATCCTGATGCTTACCGGACGCGCGGAGGAGGCCGATCGTGTAATGGGACTCGAGCTTGGCGCCGACGATTATCTGACCAAGCCGTTCAGTCCGCGAGAGCTGCTGGCACGCATTCGCGCGCTGCTGCGGCGGGCAAAAGCGCAGGCCACCGTTGCCGATCAGCTCTCCAAGGTCCGCGCCTATCGCTTTGGCAGTTGGGAGCTGAACGTCGGGCTTCGGAAGCTCAAGGACCGGGATGGTCAAAAAGTGGATCTGACTAACGGTGAATTCAGCTTGCTGACGGCGTTTCTTTCGGCACCGCAACGGATTCTGACGCGCGATCAACTGCTCGAACTATCCAGACTGCATAACGCCGAGGTCTACGACCGTTCGATCGACGTCCAGATACTGCGCCTGCGGCGCAAGATCGAAGCTGATCCCGCGCATCCGCAGTTCATCACGACGGAGCGCGGGGTCGGCTATCTGTTCGACGCCATAGTTGAGGTTGTCCGGTAGCACGTCGTTACTCCTTACGTGCTTCTTCGCTGTCGGCATCGGGCGCGGCCTTCGCGACCGCCGTGCGAGGTTGCTGGTAATGGTGATATGCCGTGGCGTTCGCCCAATCGCTAAAGTTATCGCTTGGACCGAGCGATGTCGCGCACCCGGTAAGCGCCAAGGCCGCAACAA
>DATEOP010000156.1:0-5743 GCA_035274065.1 Burkholderiaceae bacterium | reverse complement strand
CGCTCCGCTACGAACTCCTTGCCGCCGGGCGTACTACGAGAAGTGCCGTTGCTGCTCGATAACGCGAATTCGTTGTTCGAGATCTGTCACGTTACGGGCCTGTGACAAATACTCGTTGATTTCGCCGATATACAGCGCGTCACGGCGGCTTCCAAACCAACTTGAAAGCTTCGGAAACATGTTTCGCAGCGCCGCGGCGCGTCGCACTGCAAGATGCGGGTCGTCGCTGAGCAGCGACCCTTGCTCGTGCGAGGGCTCAGCCTTCGGCGTTGCGGGCTTTGTCAAGGTTGCGGACAGCCGAGGAAAGAAGCCACTGAGGCTGTCGAAAGTCCAACTGATCATGGTTGCTCCAATCGAGTCAGGCAGCGAAATTGCTGTCTTGCACCATGAGATAATCGGCCCAAATATAGGAAAATAAAATCGTATTTTCAGATGTTTAGGATCCATCTATCCGATTAGGATGGTCTCCTATGTGGCGGTGCGCCAATCTTGGTTTTGAGTAGTTGGAAGGGCTAAATATGGAGCTTTATCAGCTTCGAACGTTTGCGGCGGTGGCCGACGAAAAGCATCTAACGCGGGCAGCCGAGCGGCTTCATTTAAGTCAGCCCGCGGTCAGCGGCCATATCAAGGCACTTGAGGGCGAGCTGAGCGTGCGACTTTTCGAGCGTGCATCAACAGGGATGGAATTGACTTCGGCGGGCGGGGAGTTGCTCGAGCGTGCGCGCGTCGTGTTGAGTGCGGCAGACGACGTGAAGCGCGTCGCAAAGCAAATGCAGGGCGACATTTCGGGGCTGCTGCGCATTGGTACGGTCGCCGATCCGGAATCGAATCGGCTCGGCGAACTTTTAGCGCTGGCGCGCGATACGCACCCGCGTCTGAAACTCGAACTGCATCACGAGATGTCGGGCGCAGCGTTGGCGGGCGTGCAAAGCGGCGCGCTCGATGCGAGCTTTTTCTTTGGAGATGCCGCAGGACCAGACATTTACGCGCTGCCACTGCGGCGTTTGATCTATCGAGTTGCCGCGCCGGCGGGATGGGCCGATCGCGTCGATGGCGCTCAGTGGGATCAGATCAGCCGACTGCCGTGGATTGGAACCCCGAACATCAGCACGCACACCAGGCTCGTCAGTGATTTGTTTGCGCAACGATCGTTGCCGCCGCCGCGTGCATCAGTTGAGGCCGATGACGAAAGCGTATTGACCAATCTAGTCGTTTCCGGCCTCGGTATTGCCTTGATACGAGACGACATTGCGCGCCGTCTTGAACGCACCGGCGACGTCGTCATCTGGACGCGTGCCGCGATCGACACCGCGCTTTGGTTTGTTTGTGCAGCAGGACGCGTGCGCGAACCCACGATCGCCGCATTGCTCGACATCGTTCGCAGGACGTGGAAGCTTAGTTCTGCTCCCGTCGTTGGTGAGGCGCTGGCCGATATACCTGCGTAACGGTCAGCGGGACGGCGGCGCCGAAGTTTGTGCGAACACTTCAGGCGACCATCCGCCGCCCAGCGCCTTGTACAAAGCAACCAGCGCGGTTTGGCGGTCACGCAACGCGTTCACGCGCGCACGCTCGGCATCCAGCAGGTTTCGCTGATTGTCGAGCACGTCGATGAAGCTCGAATAACCTGCCTTGTAACGTTGGTCTGAAAGCTGCAACGCGTCGACCAGTTGGCGGCGACGCTCGTCCTGCGCCACGAACGCATCACGTGCAGTCCTATGCGCGATCAACGCATCATGAGCGTCGCGAAATGCGGACTGCACGGATTGCACGTATCCGAATTCGGCTTCCTGTCGGCGCGCGGTCGCGGCATCGACTTGCGCGCTGATCCGGCCCGCATTGAAGATGGGCTGCAGCAAATTGGCTCCGATCGACCAAACCCGCGCCGGAGACGTGAACAGATCGGAAAGATCGCTGCTTTCGCTGCCGAAGCTGCCGGTAAGAATCAGCGATGGAAAGTATTGCGCGCGCGCCTCGGCGATACGGTAGTCGGAAGCCACCAGGTTTGCTTCGGCTGCCCGGATGTCAGGCCGTCGCGCAAGCAAATCGGCCGGCAGACCGGGTGGCACTTCCGGGCCGAGCGATGCTGCAGCCATGTCGATGCCCCGCGTGATGACAGGTGTGTAAACCGCACGCGGGCTGCGGCCAGCCAGCACTGCCAGTGCCGCTTCGGTCTGTGCAACGGCGCGCTCCAATGCCGGTATCTGCGCTGCCACTGCGGAGCGCTCAGCTTCTGACAAACGCAATTCGTAGTCGCCGACCAGGCCAGCGTCGAAGCGTTGCTTCTGCAGCTTGACGTTTTCAGCGCGCGTACCGAGGGTGTCGCGGGTGATCTTCAGTTCGGCATCAAAGCCACGGAGCGAGAAATACGTCGTCGCAACTTGCGCGGCCAACACCGTGCGGACTGTCTCTGCGTTGTAACGCGTGGCCAGCAGCTGCGCGTCCGCCGCACTGCGGCTGGAGCGCACACGGCCCCACAAGTCGACTTCGTACGAGGCTTGCACGCCGGCGGTAATCGAGTCGGATATGGCGGGCCCGACGAAAATAAACTCAGTTGCGCGGCTCGCGCGCGAGCGACCTGCGCCGGCATAAGCCTCGACCGTCGGAAAGAGTGCCGATCTTGCGGCCTGCACGTTTGCACGCGCTTGGTCGATGCGCGTTATGGCAACGAGCAAATCGAGATTGGCCGCGAGTGCCTCTTCGATCAGCGCGGTGAGCTGCGGGTCGTTGAACTGCAGCCACCACCGCTCGACGCCCGCGAACTGCGTTGCAGTCGGCTCGGGCAACTCGAGCGAAGGTAACGGCTTCGGAGTTGTCGAGCACGCCGCAAGCACTGCGGTGGAAAGCACGACTGCAATTTTTGCGAGCTTCATCGTCGAGGCCCTCATTACTCGCCTCCCTCGTGGGCTTCCTTCAGGTGTGTTGGCTGTCCAGGCTGTCCCTTGCGCACATGCACGTGCGTTGCCGCCTCGGCGGCAAGCTGTGCGTGCCGCTCCGCACTTCGGCGCTCGCCCTCTGCCACTTCGGCACGTAGCTCATCTGCACTGCGAGTCTCGCGTAGCTTGCGATCGGAAATCAGCTTGAAGAACAGCGGGACAAAGAAAATGGCGAGGAAGGTCGCGGCAAGCATGCCTCCCATGACACCGGTACCTGCAGAGACGCGCGCGCCGGCGCCTGCACCTGACGAGAAGGCGAGTGGCACCACACCGAGAATGAAGGCTAATGAAGTCATGACGATCGGGCGGAACCGCAAGCGCGCCGCCTCGATTGCGGCGGCGGCAGTCGAGTAACCCTCTGATGCCTTCAGCGACGCGTACTCGACGATCAGAATCGCATTTTTCGCTGCAAGGCCAAGCAGTGTTACCAGTCCAATCTGAAAGTAAACATCGTTGGTCAGCCCGCGCAAATAAACCGCGGCCAGCGCACCGAACGTACCGAAGGGCAAGGCCATCAGCACCGAGAATGGCAACGACCACTTTTCATACTGAGCGGCAAGAATCAGGAACACCATGACGACCGCAAGGCCCAGCGCCAGCGTCGACGTACCCGACGATTGCTGTTCTTGAAACGAGGCGCCGGTGAATTCGACGTCGAAATCGGCCGGCAGTGCTTCGCGCGCGACCTGCTGAATGCGCGCGATCGCCTGACCCGAACTTACGCCCGGTGCAGCACTTGCAAACACCTTCACCGCCTGCAGGTTGTTGTAGCGATCGAGCGAGTCCGGGCCCGACGTGAATTCGACTCGCGCCACCGAGCGCAGCGGCACCATCTCATTGCGTTCGGATCGCACCCACACCGCACCGATGTCGTCCGGACGCGTTCGATACGCCGGCTCCGCACTCATCAATACCTGCCACGTGCGGCCGTGTTTGTTGAAGTCGTTGACGTAGTAGCTGCCGAGCGTCGCCGATAGCGTGTTGAAGATCTCATCGACCGATACACCCAGGGCCTTTGCTTTCTCGCGATCGACGTCGACGTACAGCTGCGGCACGTTCGGCTTCCATAGCGAGTTGACCTGCACGAACGTTTTGTCCTGCTGCAGACGGCCGAGCAGTGCCCCCATTGCGCTCGCCAGTGCTTGTGGCCCGCCCTCGCCGCGATTGCGGATGTAGAACTCCGCGCCGCCGGCGGTGCCGAGCCCAAAAATCGCGGGCGGTGCAAACGCAAGTGCAAGGCCCTCCTTGATGTCGCCGGTCTTCATAAAGAAGTCGCCGACCAACTGAGGCGTCGTCACTCCCTTGCGCTTGTCCCACGGGATCTGCGTCACGAAAATCGTGGCGGCGTTATTGCGGAAGCCGCCGCCCAGAAAATCAAACCCGGTGAAGGCAACGACGTCTTGATTGTTCTTGTTGGTCTGGATGCGTCTAACGACTTCGGATACGACTTTGTCGGTCCGCTGCAAACTCGCGCCGTCGGGCAGGATCACCGCAGCAATGTAAAAGCCTTGATCTTCGTCAGGCACCAACGATCCCGGTGTGATGCGCCAAAGCGCGGCCGCGACGATCACCATTACTGCAAATAGCGCGAGCCCCAACGCACTACGTCGAATCATCCAGACCACGCCCGCCGTGTAGCGGTTGGTGGTGCGCTCGAACCAGCCATTGAATGCCCTGAAAAAGCGCGGCGGCTCGCGGTGGCCCTGCTTCAGCAGCAACGAGCACAGCGCTGGCGTCAACGTTAGCGCCACGACGCCAGAGATCGACACGGCGATCGAGATCGTGATCGAGAACTGCCGGTACAGCTCGCCGGTTAGCCCGCCCAAGAATGCGATTGGCACAAAGACCGACACCAGTACCAGCACGATCGCGATGATCGGGCTCGTTACTTCCTCCATCGCGATGATGGCCGCTTCTCGCGCGTTCAGCTTCTCCTCGCGCATGATGCGTTCGACGTTTTCGAGCACGACGATCGCATCGTCGACCACGATACCGATCGCAAGCACCATCCCGAACAAGGTCAGGGTGTTGATTGAGTAACCGAGCATCGACAAGCCGGCAAAAGTGCCGATCAGCGAAACCGGCACCGCAATGATTGGAATCAACGTCGCGCGCCAGCTCTGCAGGAACAGATAGACGACGAGGAAGACGAGGACGATTGCGATCCCGAGCGTGAGCACGACTTCATGAATCGACACCTCGACAAAACGTGTCGTGTCGTAAGGAACTGCGTATGTCAGGCCGGCAGGAAATGCCGGCTTCAACTTGTCCACGGTCGCCGTCACGCTTTTCGCGACCTCGAGCGCATTCGCACCGGGCTGCAAGAAGATACCGACGAGCGTCGCGTTCTGGCCGTTATAGCGGCCGATAAAGTCGTAGTCGCGCGAACCGAGTTCGACGCGGGCTACGTCACGTACGCGGACCGTCGAGCCATCAGGGCTGCTGCGAATGATGACGTTTTCAAACTCTTTCGGGTCTGCAAGCCGGCCTTGAGTCGTGATCGTGTACGCCAGCTCCTGCGTGCCGCTCTTGTCCGACGTGTAGGGTGCCTGACCGACTTTGCCCGCCGCAAACTGCGCATTCTGTTCATTGAGTGCGCGTACGACGTCGCCTGTCGTCAGCTTTAGCTGCGCGAGCCGGTCCGGTCGCAGCCAGATGCGCATTGCGTAGTCCTTGGCGCCGAATATCTGGACGTTGGTCGTGCCTGGTAGACGCTTCAACTCATCGAGCACGTTCAGCGTGACGTAGTTCGATGTAAACAGATCGTCGAAGCGGCCGTCGGGCGAGTAGAACGCCAACACCTGCAGGAA
>DATEOP010000155.1:0-3230 GCA_035274065.1 Burkholderiaceae bacterium | reverse complement strand
CGTGGCACTTGTCGGAATTGAAGATCGGATCGAACCCAACCCCGACGTCAGTTACCTGCGTGCGATGTACGAGCGCTTTTGGCGCGATCATGGTGATTGCGAAGCGCTCATAGCTGTCGGTGGTGGCAGCGCGATCGATACGGCCAAGGCGCTGATGGTCGGCACCGGGAGCGGGCGTTTTGAGGAATTGATTGCCTTGCTCACCAAAGGTGCGACCTTTCGCCCGCATCGCTTGAAGTCTTTGATCGCGGTGCCGACGACTGCGGGTACCGGTAGCGAAGTGACGCCATGGGCAACGATTTGGGATCGCGAAGCCGGCCGTAAGCATTCGCTGCATTTGCACGAGACATGGCCTCAGACCGCGGTAGTCGATCCGGAACTGATGCTTACGTTGCCGGACTCCGTCACGGTGCAGAGTGGGCTCGACGCGCTGTCACACGCCCTCGAATCTATCTGGAACGTTAACGCGAACCCGATCTCCGATACCTTCGCTGTCGCGGCGGCACGTGAGGTCATGGCGACATTACCCGCACTGATCGACAAACCAAAAGACGCCCAGCTGCGCACGCGGATGGCGCTTGCGGCGCTGAAGGCAGGCTTGGCGTTCTCCAACACCAAGACGGCGCTGGCGCATTCGATTTCGTACGAAATGACGCTGCGCTTCGGTCTGCCGCATGGAATTGCGTGTTCATTCACGCTGCCTATGGTTCTTGAACGCGCGATCGGCGTCGACGCCGGACGCGACGCCGTCCTCGCAAGTGTCTTTGACGACGACCTACACGATGCGCCGGGACGCCTGGCTGAATTCCTCGAGCGAGTAGGCGTGAAAACCGAGTTCGCCGCCTACGGAGTGACCGATGAGGACTCGCGCCGCATGGTCGAACAGGCGATGGACGGTGTGCGCGGCAAGAACTTCATTGGCGCAGGGCATTGACCGTGGACTGGACAGATCGCATCACCGACGTCATTGACCGTATCAGCATATGGTCAGGCAAGGCCGTCGCGTGGCTGATCGTTCCGATGTTCGCCGTGCTGGTCTACGAAGTGATCGCGCGCAAGTTCTTCCATCCGACGATCTGGGCTAACGACGTTGCGACGATGTGCTACGGCGCGCACTTCTTCCTTGCTGGTGCCTACACGTTATATCTGCAGAAACACATCCGCACCGATTTCTTTTCTAAAGACTGGTCGCTGAAGACGCAGGTGCGGATGGACATAGCGCAATACCTGCTCTTCTTCCTGCCCGGCATGGTGATGTTTACGTGGCTCAGCTGGGACTTCGCCTCCGAATCGTGGGACTTGCGCGAGAGCTTGATGACCACTTGGCGTCCACCTGCGTATTGGTACAAGGCCGTGATTCCTATCAGCTCGGCGCTGATTCTGATTCAGGGTATCGCAGAAGTTTTGAAGTGCTTCAAAACGCTGCGCACCGGTATCGACTATCGCCACCAGGGGGCACCTAGTGAGTTGGTTTGAAGGCAGCGCCGGAGCGGGTGAATGAGCGACGAGATCCTCGGGCTCGTATTACTTGGACTGCTGTTCGTCGTCATCCTTGGCGGCTTTCCGATCTCGTTCACCCTGATTTTTCTGGCAATGGTGTTCGGCTACATCGGGCTCGGAGATCGCGTCTTTCATTTGATGACCTATCAGGTGTTTGGCACGATGATGGACACCGTACTCGCGGCCGTCGCGATGTTCACTTTCATGGGCTACGTGCTGGAGAGCGCCGGGTTGATGCGGCGGCTGTTTCACGCGGTGCAGCTGTTGTGTGGCCGCCTGCACGGCTCGCTTTACCTCGCGACGATTTTGACCGCGACTTTGTTCGCCGCTGCCACCGGCATCGTCGGCGCATCGGTCACAATCATCGCGCTGATGGCCGCGCCCGTAATGCTGAAGGCCGGCTACGACGTGAAGCTTTCTGCCGGAACGATCTGCGCCGGCGGAACGCTCGGGATCCTGATCCCGCCGAGTGTGATGTTGGTCGTAATGGGTCCGGTGCTGCAGGTGTCGGTGGCACGGCTTTATTCGGGCGCACTGCTGCCGGGCCTGTTGCTCGCCAGTCTCTATCTCGTCTACACCGGTGTGCGTGTCTGGCTGAATCCGAAACTGGGACCTCCGCTGTCCGAGCAAGAACTGGACGTTCCACGCAGCGTGCTCTTTCGCGAGCTGTTCTTCGGCCTGATTCCTCCGGCGGCACTGATCCTTGTCACCCTCGGCTCAATTGTTTCTGGCTGGGCGACGCCCACTGAAGGCGCAGCACTCGGCTGCGCCGGCGCATTGGTCGTGACGGCGGCCCACGGCAAGCTTACCTGGGCGGTGTTCAAAGACTCGGTGTATCGAACGGTGCAGACCTCGAGCATGGTAATGATCTTGCTGGTCGCTTCGACGTTCATGGGCTCAGTGTTCTCCGCGCTCGGTACGCCGACCTTCATCGCCCACACACTGGTCGAGTGGAATATTCCGCCCACCTTCTTAATCCTCGCGATTCTGGTCGTATGTTTCATCCTCGGCTGGCCGCTCGAATGGGTGCCGATCGTCGTCATCATCGTGCCGATTTTCATGCCGATCATGCAGCTGATGAAAATCGACATGGTGTGGTTCAGCATCTTGCTCGCCGTGACCCTGCAAACCTGCTGGCTTTCGCCTCCGGTGGCGCTATCGGCGTACTACTTGAAGGGTGTGATGCCCAAATGGGATCTTGCAGACATCTACAAAGGCATGTTGCCATTCATGGCGCTGCAGTGGGTCGCGGTCCTGATCCTCTACTTCTTCCCGCAAATCATTCTGGTACTCCCGAACATGATGTTCGGGACGAAATAGTCACCACTCCAAGGAGGGAGCGATATGACACACAAACGAGACGACATGCAACGTAGAAAATTTCTAGCGGGAGCGGGATTGGTGGCCGGGGTCGCTGCGGCACCGGTGAGCGCGCAGGCTCCGGCGCAATTCCGCTGGAAGCTGCAGAGCGGAAACCCGGCGGGAACACCGCACATGACTTTGCTGAACAAGTTCGCATCGAACGTCGACAAGATGTCGAATGGACGGCTGAAGATTGAGGTGCTAACGAGCGGAGCAATCGTCAATCCGTTCGAGATCCTCGATGCGGTCAACAAAGGCGTGGTCGATTCCGGGCAGTGGTGGACACACTACGCGACGGGCAAGCACCCCGCTGGCGGATTGTTCAGCGCGCCGCTGGGAGGGTCGGGCAGCGGCCTTGACCAGATGGG
>DATEOP010000154.1:0-5531 GCA_035274065.1 Burkholderiaceae bacterium | reverse complement strand
AGGTCGGGTGTCCGGTACAGGCGGCGCGGAGCCCGCTTTTCGCGAGCAATGCGCATCAACGCGTCGTACAGCCGCGAGCACTTCGAGCGCGTGGTTCCGATCGTAAGCAGCAACGTCAGCGTATTGAACGTCGACTTTTCGACGGTGATGTTAAAGCGCGTGAAGAGCTCGGTCTGCAGATCGTCGACCGTCATTCCGCACGATGCAACGTCGACCGTGATCTTCGTCGGGTCAAGGCGGATACCGTCGTGTTTGACTTCGTCGGGCAGTAGATCTTCGAGCTCGAGCACGCGAAACACGCCGGTTGAGTTGATCTGACCGCGCAACTCATCTGCCAGCATCAGCGTCCGCTGCAGCAGCTTGTAGCCTTCGAGTACGGCCTGCTTGCGACTGACATCGAGGCTTGCAATCATGCTGTACATCGGGCTGGTCGATGTATGCATGTTGAAGTTCTCTCGAAAGATGTGCTCGTTGAACGTCGGGTCGTTCACGTGAATGTAGGCAGCCTGCGACAGGGCCGACAGTGTCTTGTGCGCCGACTGCGTGACGTAGTCCGCCCCCGATTCGAGTGCGGTAGGGCGCAGGGAAGGGTGAAAGCGCGCATGCGCAAACCAGGCTTCGTCGATCAGCACCTTGATGTCGCGAGCGTGCGCAGCGTCGATGATCGGCTTCAGGTCGTAACGCAATCCGTCGTACGTGCACGAAGTCAAAACGAGTAACTCAGCTTCGGGGTGGTCTTCGATCGCCTTCAGAATCGTTTTCTTCGGAACGGGCCCGAACACGCCGTACTTGCGATTGACCGAAGAATCCAGATAGATCGGCTGTGCTCCGGATAGCACGACGCCGTGATGCACCGACTTATGGCAGTTGCGGTCGAGCAGCAACGTTTCGCCCGGTGCAATCATCGTTTGCAGGATGACCTTGTTCGCGGTCGACGTGCCGTTCGTTGCGAAAAACGTGCGGCGTGCCCCGAACGCACGCGCGGCCATCTGCTGCGCTTCCGCGATGACGCCCGTCGGCTCCATCAGCGAATCGAGCGCCTTGACCGACACCGACAGATCGGCGTCGAACACGTGTTCGCCCATGAAGTCGTAGAACTCATTGGCCCATGCGCTGCCGCGCATCGAGTCACCGCTCGAATGCCCCGGTGTATGCCAGGCATCCTTCGCCGCCATTACGTACGCCTTCAGAGCATCGTAAAACGGCGTGCGCGCGCGCTCGGCGATCTGTGCATTCAGAATGCGGTACATGCCGCGATAGTCGCGCTCTTCGCGATAGAAATAGCCGTCTACGGCCTCTGTGAAGAGCGCATCGACGACCTGGTCCTCCTTCTCCTTGTCGATCAGGATGTAAATGTCGACCTCGGGTCGCAGCGACGTGATCTGTTGCACCAGCTTCAGCGCGGACATCTGCAGACTTCGGCGACCTTCACCGTTCTTGCGGCTCGGCTTGCCGTTGAATTTGCTGTCGACCGCGTACAGCTTGTCGTCGGCAACCGCGGTTTGAATATCGCCGTCGCGCTCGATCAGCGCCAGCCCTTCCTTCGCGGTCAGCGCGCCGATAAAGGAAATTCCGTAGGGATTGTCGAGTGAGCGTGCCGCGCCGTTCAGACCCTTTAGCAGCTCGCGCAAAATCAGTGGCTCGTCATTGATGACAAGCACCTTGGAAGACGGCTTGGTCATGCGGGGCGCAGCTTCGCGTACGCCCGTGCTGCTAGCTCATCGATTTGACGGCAGCGGCCAGTCGGCTCTTGTTACGGGAAGCAGTGTTCTTGTGAACGACTTTTTTATCGGCGATCGAATCGATCACGCTCGTTGCCTGGTGCAGTGTTTCCAGCGCAGCTTTCTTGTCGCCGCTTTCAATTGCCTTCCGGACCGACTTCACGGCAGTGCGCAGGCGCGAGCGCTGTGCCGAGTTGTGCGCGTTGCGCACGGTGGATTGGCGTGCCCGGTGACGGGCTTGTTTGGTATTGGCCATAAGATTCCGGTTTGCTAGTCGGCCGCGAGGCGATTACTCAGCATGTTGCGTCAAAGGGGCGGCACTATAGCAAACCGGACGCCAATTAACTCCAAAATTCCATCGCCCCACCTCCATATTGCTTCGCGCCCTTGCCACCGTTAGCGGCCTGACCCTCGTTTCCCGCGTCACGGGGCTTGCGAGAGACATGCTGATCTCCCGCATCTTCGGTGTCAGCGCGGAGACCGACGCTTTCAATGTGGCGTTTCGCATTCCCAACTTGCTGCGCCGAATGTTCGCCGAAGGCGCTTTTCAGCAAGCATTCGTACCGATGCTTGCCGATGTCCGCAGCCGGGACGGCACCCGCACGCCCGAATTCGTCGGACAGATGGCATCTGCGCTGTTTTGGGTCCTGCTCGGTATTTCGTTGCTTGGGGTGGTCGCGGCGCCGGTATTGGTGTGGCTGATTGCCTCAGGTCTGGCACGCAACCCCGATGCATTCGGTCTCGCGACGGTAATGACACGCTGGATGTTTCCGTACATCCTGTTCATGTCACTTGTGGCGCTTGCCGCAGGCGTGCTGAACACCTACCGTCGATTCGCAGTGCCGGCTGCAACGCCGGTGCTGCTCAACTTATCGTTCATCGCCTGCGCCCTGTGGTTGGCTCCGCACCTCGACCGCCCGATCGTTGCACTCGCGTTTGCTGTAGTGATTGGCGGCGTGCTGCAGTTGGCAATGCAGCTTCTGGCGCTACGGGCGGTCGGCGTCCGTGTGCGCTGGTCGTTGCCGCTCGCTGCGTTTCGCGACCCCGACGTGCGAAGAGTGGGAGGACTGATGCTACCGGCGCTGTTCGCGGTATCGGTGGCGCAGATCAGCATCATTATCAACACGAACATCGCGTCGCATCTGGCAACCGGCAGCGTCACATGGCTGGCTTTTGCCGACCGCTTGATGGAGTTTCCGACGGCGCTGCTCGGTGTGGCACTTGGCACCGTACTGCTTCCCAGCCTGTCGGCGGCATTTTCCGAGCAACGCGTTGCAGATTATTCGCACTTGCTCGACTGGGGATTGCGACTCGTTTTCCTGCTGGCGCTGCCAGCGGCGGTGGGGCTGGGCCTGACCGCAGAAGGCATCGTATCCGTCCTGTTTCAGGGACGCGAATTCACGGCGTTCGATGTCCGGCAGACGGCCGTGGCAGTCATCGGTTACTCAGTCGGACTGCTCGGACTGATCTCTGTAAAGATTCTTGCACCCGGCTTTTATGCGCAAAAAGATATTAGAACGCCGGTCAAAGTTGCGATCGTCGTCTTGATTGCAACGCAGCTCGCCAACTTAGTACTTGTACCGGTCTTTGCGCATACGGGTCTGGCTCTTTCCGTCGGCCTCGGGGCGTGCGCCAATGCGCTCGCGCTTTTTATCGGACTCAGGCGACGCGGGCTATATCAGCCGGCTGCCGGCTGGCGGTCCTTTGTTGCGCGCCTTGCGATCGCGCTGATGGTGCTCGCCGGGCTACTGTGGTGGTCGCAGCGGGCGCTTGACTGGCCCGCGATGCAGGATGCACCGTGGGAGCGCGTCGGCTGGCTTGCCTTCGTGGTTGCCGTCGGAACCGCCGGATACTTTGCCTCGTTGTTCGCGCTCGGATTCCGGATGCGCGATTTCCGTGTGCGCCGCGCCTAGCCTGGCTCCGAGCGCGCGGCCATTTGCTCCATCCGCTCGGCCACATCGCGCTTGTACCCGAACGCGAAGAACACCTCGGCCATCAGGAAAATCGGCGCGATCAAGACTTGGAAGAGGTTATCCATCAGCGCCGGCTTCCTTCCTTCGAATACATGGCCGACCAACTGCAGTGCCCAGCCACCAACGAAGGTCGCCGCGAACACGACCAGCGCCGGCCGGATGCCTTCGCTTGCTATTCCGTGCGCGGCCACCAAAAGCACCACAACGAACAGCGTCATTGCAGCGGCAAGCACTGCGTCCAGCCGGAAGTAATAAACGAGCACCACGACCGCCAGAACCGTTGCCGCCGAAATCGAGAAACCGCCCAACTCGAACCGCGCAAGGTCGAGAAGTACGAACAGAGAGAACATGATCAGTGGTACGCCGACAAAATGCGTCAGTCGGTTCTTGGGATTACGGTGATAGCGCAGGTAGACCGACATCTGTTCCTCGAGTGTCTTCATGACGCCTCCGCTCGGTTTGCTGATCTAGTTCATTTGTTTCAGCATCGTATCGGCATCGCTGACTTCGAACTTGCCGGGGCCTTCAACGTTTAGCTGCTTGACGACACCGTTATCCACCAGCATTGAAAAACGCTGGCTGCGTACGCCCATGCCGCGTGCTGTTAGATCGAGTTCGAGTCCGAGCTTCTTTGTGTACGCCGCGGAACCGTCGGCCATCATCCGGACCTTGCCACCGGCCTTCTGGTCGCGGCCCCATGCACCCATCACGAACGGGTCGTTGACCGACAAGCACCACACCTCATCGACACCTTTGCTCTTAAGTGCGTCGAGCTGCTGCACATAGCCGGGTACGTGCTTCGCGGAGCAGGTTGGCGTAAACGCGCCAGGCAAGCCGAAGATCACAATCTTCTTGCCTTTCGTCATGTCCTGTACTTTGAAAGTATTGGGCCCAAGCGAGCAACCCGCGGTTTCGGTTTCGACAAATTCCTGCAGTTCGCCTTCGGGCAGCTTATCGCCGACTTTAATTGTCATGATTGAATTTCCTATGGAATTGCGTCAAAAGAATGACGTGAAAACGTCAAAGTCTAATCGCCCAGCGCAATGCCTTCGCGCCGAGGATCGGCGCCCCCAGCCCAGCCGAGCGAGCCATTCGGCAACCGGACTCGTACGATGCCTTGTAAGCCGCTTGCCATATCGATCTCGCGCACATCGTGACCGCGCGCTTTCAGCGCCTCGGCCATATACGGGCCAAACTGCCCGCGCTCGAGCTCGGTGGGTCCGTTGCGCGAACCAAAATTGGGCAGCGAGATGGCTTGCTGAATATCGAGGTTCCAGTCGAGCACTCCGACCAGCGTCTTGGTGACATAGCCGATGATCTGGGAGCCGCCCGGCGACCCCACGCTCGCGACCAGCTGCCCGCTGGAGCGATCGAATACCAGCGCCGGTGCCATCGAGCTGCGCGGCCGCTTGCCTGCCTGAACGCGATTGGCGATCGGCAGCCCATCTGCTGCGGGAAGAAATGAAAAATCGGTCAGCTCGTTGTTCAGCAAGAAGCCACGCACCATCATGCGTGCGCCGAACACATCCTCAATAGTCGTCGTCATTGAAAGCGCGTTGCCAAAGCTATCAACGACCGAGATATGCGACGTCGCTTCCTTGTGCGCAGAGGGGTCTTCGGCGGCTGCGGTGGGTGTACCGGGCGGAACTCCGGGCTTTGCGATGCCCATACTGCGTTCGCCTATCAGCTGCGCGCGCTGCTTCAGATAGTTTGCATCGAGCAGCCCCGTGACGTTGACTCTGACGAAGTCGCTATCGGCGACGTATAGCCCGCGATCGGCAAAAGCCAGACGTCCCGCTTCGGAAAACAGATGCACCGCATCGGCGGACGGTTCCAG
>DATEOP010000153.1:0-3842 GCA_035274065.1 Burkholderiaceae bacterium | reverse complement strand
CGAGGGCACGATTGAGCGGCCTGATCACCCAATTCAGCCATACCTGTTGTCCATCGGGCGATCGACGCGCTTCTAGCCGCTGGTAGACAGTTCGCAAGTGATCAGCGGACACCGGTGCTTCGTAGTCAAGATATTGATAGATCGCTTCGTCGCTGAGCACCTCGAACATTTCTTCAGCATGGCTCGCCAGCAGCGGCTCGAGCGTCAATGCGGGCGTGACAAGGGTCTGCATGCGCAAAGGTAGTTCATACGCCCGCATCTCCCCAAGGGCCCCAAATCGCAAAAGTGATTCCGGGAGACTGAATGTTGCAGAAAAGGACACGACCCGACGGCTCCCAGCATGCGCCCGCAAACTCGGAGCCGCGGTAATTGCCCGGTGCGACCCGCTTTCCAGCACCAGAAATATGTGCAGCGATCAGGTCAACGTTGTTCTTGCAGAAGATGAATGAGTCACCTTGCGTATTGATTCCGAGCAGTCGCGTGCCGGTGCCGAAGGTATCGACGGTGTTGCCGCCGTCTTCGCAGACAAGGATGCCGCCTCGCGGGCTGACAGTAATGTTGTCGGGATTATTTCCGACTCGTTGATCGTCAGTGACGAAGATGGCTTTCAGCCGCATCGTCGCAAGATCCAGCTCCCACACAGCGCCGTTGCCGCGACCTGGCCGGTAGAAATCATCGACTCCTGTCGCGGTATCGACGATGTACATCCTGCCCGCCGAGTAGCAAAGACCTTCGCCACGGGCGAACTGCAGTGCACCGCCAGACCATGCCTGAACGAATGGACCGCTGCCGCGTGGGTTAGCGGCGAAACCGCGCAGTTGCGGCGCGCCGACATCGGCGGCGTCGCGATCGGGATCAGCGACATCGATCCACTCGAGCGTGTATTCGTCACATCGCTTTGCGGTAATCAGGCTCGTGTTATTCGCGCCGGCCACCTTCGCGGCCTGCAGGCGGCCACCGCGCGCCAATGATCCGAGCCGGCCGTTGCTGTCGGTCGGAATGAAGCGATAAAAGCCGGACGCATTTCGCATATCTTCGGTGAGATAAACGTACCCGGTAGCCGGATCGACAGCCGCCGCTTCATGCGAGAAGCGACCCATTGCGACGATTGGATTGCCGGTGGTCTGCGATGCGGTGGCCGCGACTTCGAACACGTAGCCGTGCCGCTTGCCTTCTGTCGACATGTCGTTGCTGAGGATTTCCTCGCAAGTCAGCCATGAGCCCCACGGGGTGGAGCCCCCCGCGCAATTGATCAGCGTGCCACCGAGGCTGGGCTCGGCCGAAACCCAATTGCTGTTCGCAAAGACCAGATTCGTTGTGCCGCCAAGTGCGCTGCGGCCATCCCTTGTTCCCCGATCGAAGTGCCCCGCCGCCACGATGATCAACGATGTCGAGCCGTATCCGCGCTCGTGGTTGCGTACCAGCACATGCTCGTCACCGCGCGCCGTCTGCCGCGTCGCGACGACGGCCATGCCGTCGTGCCGATCCGGACATGGCCGCCCATCGAGCATCGCGTCACCGCTCCACGAGAATGACGCGTATTGAAAGCCTGCTGGCAGCTGCAGCAATGGCAACCCGGTCGACAGATCGGCGACCGGCGCAATAGGACCGTACAGCGCACTGACTTGACCCGACACACCGCCGCATTGGGCGGCGAATGTTCTGCGTGCATACGAGCCGAGCGTGCCTGCGAGCGTTGCGGCAGCCAGCGCGCCGGAGTTTTGCAAGAATCGGCGCCGATCTGCGGTTGGGTTCAAACAGTGATTCCTTCGCCCGCGTTACGTCACCACGATCAAGCAAATTCGAGAATCACGCGCCGCGTTCTCGCGCTTTTCTTTTCGATCTTGGCCACGCGAACTGCGCCGATCTCTGCGGTATTCGCAACGTGTGTGCCTCCACAAGGTTGCAGGTCGATATCGCGTACACGCAACAGCCGCACGCGGCCGAATCCGATCGGAGGGCTGACGCTCATTGACTTGACCAGCTGCGGATTGGCGCGCATTTCATCGTCGCTTATCCACTCGGTAGCCACCGGCGTCGCGGTTGCGATCAGCGCATCGAGGCCATCTTGCACGTATTGCCTGTCGAGCAGATCGGTCATCGCGAAATCAAGGCGAGCGTAATCGTTCGTGATGCTGCATCCATCGACCATTTGCTTGACAACGGCACATAGCAGGTGCGTCGCTGTGTGAAAACGCATGTGTCGATAGCGACGGTCCCAGTCAATCTGCGCACGCACCATCGTCCCGACCGCCAATTGTCCGCGCCATTCAGCCGTAGCATCTATGACGTGGAGTGCATCGTCCGGGGTTGCGTCTTCGCGCTTCACCTTTCGCGTATCGGTCACACGCAGGCGCGCCCCGTCTGCAGTAACAAGGAATCCGGAATCCCCGGCCTGCCCGCCCCCGTGCGGATAAAAAACCGTGCGATCAAGCTCGACCCCATCGTCGCTGACACGCACGATGGCTGCATCGCACTCGCGCAGGTAAGCGTCTTCGCGAAACAGCGCTTGTGTCGTCACTCCGGTTTCAGTGGCCTATCAACAGCGCGCTACGGATTAGTCGGAAGATTCTCGGTCGTCCACTCGGGCATGCCGCCTCGCAGCCAGTACACCTGAGTGAAGCCCGATTGTGCAGCGACCTTCGATGCCTTGTACGACTTCCAGCATTCGGCGCCATTACAAAAGAAAACAACCGGCTGTGACTTGTCGAGTTTCGACAGTCCGCCAAACGAATCCGACGCCGGATCGAAGTCCAGCGCCTTAAGGCTTTTCTCACCGTACGGAACGAGGATTGAGCCGCGGGCGTGCTTCGTGTTGTACTCGCGTTCAGTGCGTACATCGACCAGTCGCGCGCCTTTCTGACTGAGCTCGAATGCCTGTTTCGCCGTCACGCGCGTCACTCCCTTCAGCTCGGTCGGAGTAAACAACCCCAGACCAGCAACGTACTCGTACGGCGCAGCGTTCGATGCGGATACGACGCGGCCGGCGTTGGGGACCAAGTTATCAGGTGACGCGAGCCATTGCAGCACTGCGCGTCGTACGGGCTCGGGCGTGTCTTTCTTTACGACCACGGTCACGCCGCTTGGCATGTCGCGCGACGTCGCCAGCACGACGCCGCTTTTTGGATGCGCCTGCGACCATTGCTTCCATTCACTTTCGAGCGCGACGGTAGCGTCGGCGCCGCCGCCGGTCATCGAAATCAGCCCCGCTCCGCTCGTTTGGCCGTATGTCACATGCTTCAACGTCCGCGGCGTCATTCCAGCTTCCTGCAGGAGCCCGCGGGCGACGTAACTGCGCAGCGAATCCTGCGCCGGAAAGTAAGCGCGGCGGCCCTTTAGATCCGTGAGGCTTTTAAGGTCAGGAGATCCCACCAGTACGTATTTCGTAGACCCCGCGGTAGAGCCGATCAACTCGTATCCATAGACCAGAGCAGACGCGGCAACGTGCGCCGGTCCGACGATGACATCGTATTCACCGGTTCGGGTGGCGCGCATTGCGTCATGCATGTCGCGCATCGGGAGTACTGCCACACGTCCGCCGAGCGTGCGCTGCAATGGCGTGCCGGCGACCGCAACCGTCAGCATGTCCGAGCTCTCGTCCGAAGTATCGGCCACCACCATGACACGCGTAATCGATGGCGCCGGAGGCGGGGCCGCCTGAGAAACCGCAGACATCGCTATTGCGGCCATCGTCAGCAAAATTGCTAGGGAGTTGCGCATGGCGTTAAACCCTCCGAAAAATAGGGATGCTGAAGCGTTGTAATGTTGCCCTGCATTTTGGTCGTGACGCTGCTCGCTACGTCGGTCTTTCTACCGTATTCGCGCGCTGCTTTTCGATCGAT
>DATEOP010000152.1:0-11835 GCA_035274065.1 Burkholderiaceae bacterium | reverse complement strand
TTAGGTACCTCGATCTGCCGGCGGCCGGACAAGTACTGCCCGGTCAGCGAGTCCGGGTCGTCAAGCACATCGACGAGCGCGCCCTGCGCAATGACTTCACCGCCGTGCACGCCGGCGCCGGGACCCATGTCAACGACGTAGTCGGCCGCGCGGATCGCATCTTCGTCGTGCTCGACAACGATCACCGTGTTGCCGAAGTCGCGCAGGTGCTTGAGCGTGGTGATCAAACGGCCATTGTCGCGTTGATGCAGACCGATCGAAGGTTCGTCGAGCACGTACATCACGCCTGTAAGGCCGGATCCGATCTGCGACGCCAGCCGTATCCGCTGCGACTCTCCACCGGAAAGCGTCTCCGCGGAGCGATCGAGCGAAAGATAGTCGAGCCCAACGTTGACGAGGAAGCGCAAACGCGAGCCAATCTCCTGCACGATCTTGCTGGCGATTTCTTTTTTCGACCCGGTGAACTCGAGGCGCTCGAAGTATTCAGACGCTTCACGTAACGGTGCGGACGCAATCTGATAAATCCCACGTCGATCGGCTCCCTCTCCGACGAATACATTGCGCGCCTCGCGTCGCAGCCGCGTGCCTTCGCAAACCGGGCACAGGCGCCGGCTGCGCAGTTTGCCGAGTTCTTCGCGCACGACCGACGAATCGGTCTCTCGGAAGCGCCTTTGCAAGTTCGGGATCACGCCTTCAAACGGATGGCGCCGTAGCATCTTGCGGCCACGCTCACTGGTATACGCAAATGCAATCTCGTTCGCCCCGGAGCCGTTCAAGACGACATCTTTCGCGCTCTGCGGAAGCTCGCCGAATGGCGCGTCGACGTCGAATCCGTAGTGCTGTGCCAGCGTGGTCAGCATCTGGAAGTAATACTGATTGCGGGCATCCCATCCCTTGATCGCGCCGCTTGCGAGCGACAACTCAGGATGTGCGACAACTCGGCTCTCGTCGAAGTAGTCAACCTGGCCGAGGCCGTCGCAGGCTTCGCAAGCGCCCAGCGGGTTGTTGAACGAAAACAATCTAGGTTCGAGCTCGGACAATGAATAGTCGCACTCGGGGCACGCGAATCGGCTCGAAAAAAGAGTCTCTCGGCCGTCGTCAAGATCCAGCAGCAGCGCACGACCATCGGCCAGTCGCAGCGCGGTTTCGAACGACTCGGCGAGGCGCTGCTGCGCATCGGCACGCACCTTGAGGCGATCAACGACGACGTCAAGCGAGTGTTTTTCTGCTTTCTTCAACGGCGGCAGCGCGTCGGCTTCGACGATCGCGCCGTCGATCCGAAAGCGCACAAACCCCTGCGTCTGCATGTCGTCGAAAAATTCTGCGAACTCGCCTTTGCGGTCGCGAATCACCGGTGCAAGCACCATCACACGCGTCTCTGCGGGCAAGCGCAACGTCGCATCGACCATCTGTGACACGCTTTGAGCCTGCAGCGGCAGTTTGTGAATCGGGCAGTACGGCGTGCCCACACGCGCGTACAGCAAACGCAGATAGTCGTGAATTTCGGTGACGGTGCCTACCGTCGACCGCGGATTGTGTGACGCCGAACGCTGCTCGATCGAAATTGCGGGCGACAGCCCCTCTATCAAATCGACATCCGGCTTTTCCATCAGCTGTAAAAACTGGCGCGCGTATGCAGACAGTGATTCCACATAGCGCCGCTGACCTTCCGCATACAGTGTGTCGAAGGCGAGAGACGACTTGCCCGAGCCGGACAGTCCGGTGATCACGATCAATCTATGACGAGGCAGATCGAGATCGATGTTTTTCAGGTTGTGCGTGCGTGCGCCACGCACCCTGATGTGTTCCGTCCGTATCTCGCCGCTGCTGCGGAGCGTGCTCATCGCTGCTTAAGTGGTGCGAATTTTGCGAATCAAAAGGGCAACTTGTTACTATAGCTACAAAGTCCCACGCGGCCTCGCATCCAGCCCGATGCAACTTGGTTAGCGCCGCTCATAGCAGATCACTTCCGGCATGACCATTCCAACCGAATCACGGATGAGTCCGCTTGAGATACGTGCCAGCGTCTCGTTGGCGTCGATCTTTGCGCTGCGACTGCTCGGCCTGTTCCTGATCCTGCCGGTCTTTGCTGTCTATGCGCAGTCGTTGCCAGGAGGAACCGACGCAACGCTTGTTGGGCTCGCGCTCGGCATCTACGGTCTGACGCAGGGTGTGCTTCAGATCCCGTACGGTGCGGCTAGTGATCGCTGGGGCCGCAAGCCTGTTATCGCAGCGGGTCTCGTTATATTTGCCGCCGGTAGCTTTCTCGCGGCGCTTGCGACAGACATTGTCTGGACCATCGCCGGACGCGCAATCCAGGGTGCTGGCGCAATTTCAGCGGCAGTCACGGCTTTCATCGCCGATAGCACGCGCGATGCGCATCGGACGAAGGCGATGGCGCTGGTTGGCGGATCAGTCGCGCTGACGTTTGCCGGCTCGTTGGTGCTGGCGCCGTTGCTGTACCCAGCCATTGGAGTGCGTGGTCTTTTCGCTATGACCGGCGTGCTGGTCGTAATTGCCATCGGAGTCTTGTTTTGGGTGGTGCCTGCTGCTGCGCTCGTGCCGGTGGAACAAGACGCAGACGCCTCGGGCACAGCCGTATTGCTCGACGCGCAGCTACTTCGCTTGAACGTCGGCATTTTTGTGTTGCACATGGTGTTAATGGCGATGTTTGTCGTTATTCCAATCGTCCTCGTTCAGCGCGGTTTGCCGGTCTCCGAGCACTGGAAAATTTATTTGCCGACGGTGATGTTGTCGTTCGCCCTGATGGCACAACCCTTAATCGTGGCAGAGCGCCGCGGTCTGAGGCGCCCACTTTTCATCGGCTCGATCGTGCTTGTACTGGCGGCTCAGTTGGGATTTGTTCTGCTGGGCGACACCGTCATGTGGATGGCGCTATGGCTGCTGATTTTTTTTACCGGTTTCAACATCTTGGAAGCAAGCCTGCCCTCGCTGGTGTCGCGCATCGCGCCGGCGTCGGCGAAAGGGCTGGCGTTGGGCATCTACAATACGGGACAGGCGTTGGGGCTGTTCGCCGGCGGTGCACTCGGGGGCGCCATCTTCGCCCGATGGGGATTCGAAGCGGTATTCGTGTTCTCGGCGATCGCACTGGCGGCGTGGTGGCTGATCGCTCTTGGCATGCGCGAGATACCGATGGGCTAGGGAGCCATTGCGTCTCTGGTGACGAGCGCTAGCAAAAGCTTGGCGAGCGCGGGCAGAAACTTTTAGTGTAAAGAACAGCGAGGACAACGATGGCATCGGTTAACAAAGTGATACTGATTGGAAATCTGGGCCGAGATCCCGAGACACGGTATACGGCTGACGGTGCGGCAGTCACGAATATCACTATCGCGACATCGGATCGCTGGAAGGACAAGGCAACCGGCGAGATGAAAGAGGCCACCGAGTGGCACAAAGTCGCATTCTTCGGACGCCTCGCCGAGATTGCCGGGGAATATTTGAAGAAGGGCCGGCCGGTGTACGTCGAGGGTAAGTTGCGCACTCGGAAGTGGCAGGACAAGGATGGGCAGGATCGCTATACGACCGAAGTGATCGCGGACAACATGCAGATGCTGGGATCACGCGAAGGTATGGGGGGCGCGCCCGGTGGCGACTTTGATGCTGGCGACGACTCTCGCGCTCCCGCGCGCGCGAGTTCGGCTTCCAGCGGCACCCGGAGCGCTAAATCAGCGCCCAGTGTTGCGGAGATGGATGACGATATTCCGTTCTAGGCAGTGTGCTCGGCGATTGGCGGGGAACGAAGTGTTTCTCCGGCTGACTTTGTAATAAATCCGCTCGCGCGGCCGCCCGGAGGGCGGAATCTCTAACTAATCGATAATCGCGACGAGTGCACGTGCGACCGCAGTGCGATCGCGTACACGAGGACGTTTGCTTCGATGGACCTTAGTTTTTTTCCGGACTGGCCTCCATCGTGGCCTACCGCAATGGCGGTGGCGGTGTTGGCTTTGTTCGCCGCTGCTGGCGGCGAAGTGGCGGCGCGTTGGTTGCGATTGCCACGGTTGCTCGGCTATCTCGCCGCAGGCGCATTTTTCGGCGCGGGCGGCCACGTGCTGCAATTGCTGCAGATTGAGCAGTTGCCACTGCGCACGATGGAGTTCGCGATGAACTTCGCGGCGGCCGTTATCCTGTTCGACGTCGGGCAGCGAGTGTCGTTCGGCTGGGTGCGTCGTAACCCTGCGTTGCTGACGGCAAGCGTGCTTGAAAGCGCTTTAACCTTCGTCGCGGTCTACTTGGTGATGCAGGCGCTCGGTATCGAGCCACTGGCAGCGGCGCTGATCGCCGCAATCAGCATGTCGACCTCACCTGCGGTTGTTCTCGCTGTTACACAGGAGTTGCGAGCACAGGGTCAGGTGACCGAGCGAACGTTGTTGTTGACCGCACTCAATTCAATCTATGCAGTCGTAGTGTCGACGCTGCTTCTGGCGTGGGCTCGCGTACAGACGCGTGGCGTGCTTGACGATTATCTACTTCATCCTGCGTACCTGATCTTCGGCTCGCTGGCGGTGGCTGCACTGGGTGCACGCCTTTTTCTCCTGGTCGTGGGATTCGTTGGTCGAGATCGTGCCGCGCAGATCATGGTGATGCTGGCAGTCGTCTGGATCGTGTTTGCGAGCGCGGTCGCGTTGAAATTATCGCCCTTGCTAGCGTTACTGGCGTGCGGCGCTTTCGTTCGAACGTTCGACAAGCAGCGTTTGCTGGCGAGGACGGATATCGGGCTTGCATCTGGGGTTGCGCTGGCGCTGTTCTTCGCGCTGTCGGCTGCAGTCGTCGACGGCAGTGTTCTCTTTGCGGCGTGGTTGCCCGCGCTGGCACTGGTGTTTGTGCGTGCGGTTGCCAAGATTGGCGCCGTTAGCGTGATGGCCCGTGCGACCGGCATCACATGGCGTAAGGGAATGTGGACGGGTATTGGGCTGCTGCCGATGTCTGCGCTGGCACTGATGCTTACGTACGAGGTTTCACAACTCAATCCGAAGCTCGGCGCTCAGGCGAATGCGGTGCTGCTGTTGAGCGTGGTGATCCTTCAGGTCGGGGGTGCGCTGGCGTTGATGTATGCGCTGCGCAGAAGTGGCGAGGCTCGGACCGAGGGAGCGGGAAGATGACAGCGCCGGCGACCTTCACCAGGACGATTGCGGAAGAATTTAGCGAGAGCAGCACGCTGGAATTCCAGGCGTCGAAGCCGCTGACCGTCGGTGTCGAGCTCGAGCTGCAACTGATCGATCGCCGCACGGGCGACCTGACGCGCGGCGCATCCGATCTGATTGCGCTCGTATCGAAAAAGCCATTTCCGGGGGAGATCAAGCCGGAGATCACGGAGAGCATGCTTGAGATCAGCACGTCAGTGCATCGATCCTTCGCACCACTGATGGCGGAACTGGTTGCAATGCGCGATATCCTGGTCGCGGGCGCTGACCTACTCGACATCGAAGTTGCAGGAGGCGGCGCCCATCCGTTTCAGCGTTGGTACGACCGGCAAATTTATGATCGTCCGCGCTTTCGGCACGTGGCGGGCCTATATGGTTATCTGGCGAAGCAATTCACCGTCTTTGGCCAGCATGTGCATATCGGCTGCGAAAACGGAACTCAGGCGCTCTGGCTGCTGCATCGCTTGTCGACCTACATTCCGCAGTTCATCGCACTAGCGGCGGCGAGCCCGTACTTTCAGGGAGTGGACACCTCATACGACTGCTCGCGCCTGAACAGCGTGTATGCCTTTCCGCTGTCCGGCCGCGCGCCTTTTCTCACCGACTGGCCGGCGTTCGAGCGGTTTTTCGCAAAGCTAAAGGCGCTAGGCGTCGTGCAGAGCATGAAGGATTTTTACTGGGACGTTCGGCCGAAGCCTGAGTTTGGAACTATCGAAGTGCGCGTGTGCGATACGCCACTCACGGTTGAGCGCGCTGCCGTGCTTGCGGCTTATCTGCAGGCGATCTGCCGAATGCTTCTTGAGAATCCAGTTCAGCCTGAAAGTGAAGAGATTTACCTGACCTACAACTACAACCGCTTTCAGGCGTGCCGCTTCGGTCTCGAAGGGCAAGTGATCAACGGCGCGAACGGCGCCAGCCGCTCACTACATGAAGAAGTGTTGAAGACGTTGGATATGTGTCGACCGTTTGCGCGCGAGCTCGATTCCACATACGCGCTTGACGAAATCGAACGCTGGGTGCGCACCATCGGCAATGATGCACGCTGGCAGCGGGAAACGTTTCAGCGGCGGCATTCAATGGCCGAGTTGCTGCTGCAATCGGCCGACCTTTGGCGTGGCAAAGCGGCGCCGGCCAAAGACGCCGCTTATTGAGCGCTCGGCGTCAGCCGCTGAGCAGCGGCAGCACGAGCGGGTGCAGCGCGCCACCGCTCGCAATCAACGAATAGTCCGCCAGCGGGTCGCCACCGCTCCAAGACGTAGCAACACCTCCGGCACCTTCGATCACGGGCACGACTGCCGCCACGTCCCAGTAGCCGAGCCGGGGATCGAGCATCAAGTCGGCGGCACCGGTCGCGACGGCGAAGTAGCCGAAGCAATCGCCCCAGGTGCGATAAAGCTTGGCCTGCTTGACCACCGCCTCGATATGCGCAGTGTTCGCAGTCGACTGTTCGCCAGATGTCCAGTGTGATGTGGCAAGGATGGTGGCATCGGCAAGTCGCTTGCACTGGCGAACCCGAGCGCGTCGTGACGAGCCGTCGCCTGCAAAGAGTGTCGTGCACTGTTGATGTCCAATCAGCGCGACATTTGCCGCTGGGTGTCCTATCGTTCCGAGTACCGGTCGATAATCGCCATGCTCCCAGCGCTCCAACGCGATCAGTGTGCCGAACAGAAAACAGTTCGAAATAAACGCGCGAGTGCCGTCTATAGGATCGAGGACCCAGCGATAACCGCGGCCCTCCTTGTTGCCGTGCTCTTCGCCGATGATTGCGTGCGCCGGGTAGCGCCGCTCGATCAAACGTCGCATCGCGGCTTCAGCGTTGCGGTCTGCAACGGTGACCGGGCTTGCGTCGCTCTTCGTTGAAACTGTTGTGCCTCTAAGGAAGAGCGGGCGAATCGTCGAGAACGCTGTTCCGATCAGCTCATGCATGAAGGGCACGAACTCGTGCTCTTCTGCCGCTGACAGCGCCGCGCTGTAGCGTGCAGGGTGAGTTTTGATCACGCGCGCTTGGGCCGGAACAAACCTTCGCAAGCAGCGCGATCGGCGCTATCGGCCGACGCAGGAGTACACACTGGCGTGACCTTTGCGTTCAAGCGCCCGAGCACGGCATCGTGGTTTCCGCTCTTGTTCCATGTCGCAAGCCGCCCACTCATGCGCTCGAGCGTGCGCTTGCTTCGTCCCGAAAACGCGCCCGGCTCGTTGCGCAGCTCGCCGATCACGCTGGCAGCTGCCTTCTCGATCTGTGCCGAGTTCTCCGGTGCAAGGTCAACGAGATAGCGCACATAAGAGCTGCCCCATTCGATCCGCGTGGCTGATCCGATCGATGTTTCGTAGGCCTGTCGCGCCCAATCGATCGCGGCGGCATTGGCTTCTGGTGTATGGCGTTTCTTCGCATTCGATGCCAACGCCAGCATGTAATAGTAGGGCGAGTGCGAAAGCTTCAGTTCGCGAGTCATCAACGCATCGGATTCGTCGAGCAAGCCGGCCTGTGCGAGCATTGAACCCGCGCTGTAGATCACCGATTGCCGCTCATTGAGGTCTGTGGTTTCCCGATCGGCGCGTTCGGCTTGCGCGCGCACTTCCGCCAACAACGGCTCGGGCAGTGCGCCGTCCTTGTTGTCGAGGCGAGCGAGTGCGACCTTGCCGCTGGTCGCCCACAGGCGGCCCGCACGGCTTAGCGTCGGGTCGGCAGCCAGAGCACCGAGCGCCTCGCTCCAGGCCTTTATCAAATCGACGCGCTCGGCGGATTTAGGGGCAGTGATTGCGCCGACGATATCGTCGGCACTGAAAGCAAGCTGGTCATAATGTTCGCGTACCAGCTCGGGCTGTGCCAGCACGCTCTTGATGCTGGCGACGGCATCGTCCTTGTCGATTGTCGGTCTTTCATTTTCTTTTGTGGTGGCAAGCACGGCAAGCGCCTGTAGCACCAGTCGCGACGAAGCCTCGCGCTGCGCCGGCGGGCAACTTCGAGCGAGCTTTAGCAGCGTCACCGGCACCTCCTTTTCGGCAACGAGTTGCTCGTCGTCGGTTGCCCACGAGTAGTACGCAAGCAGTCGCCAGTCCTCAGGCGATATCGGCTTGCCGCTGAGCGCCGACGCCAGCAACTGCCGCGCCGGCGTGCCGCCCGCCAGGCCATAGTCAAGCAACTGCATGTACTTCGCGGGCTCGACCGAGCCCTCGAGGCGCGTCACTTCGTTTCCATCGGCCGTCAACAACACCATCGTTGGATAGCCGCTGACGTTGAAACGCTTCCCGAGTGCCTGTCCGCTTGGTGTATCGCCGTCGACATACACCGGAACGAAAGCGCGTGACTTCGCGATGAACTCCTCACGTGTAAAGATCATTGATTTCACGTGATTGCAAGGCGGGCACCACGCTGCGGTCCAGAATAGAAAGACGGGTTTTTTCTCGGCGATGGCCCGCGCGAACGCAGAATCGACATCCGCCACCGTCTTCGTATTTATCCAGGCGATCGATGATGCATTCGATTTGCCAGCCGCAGTTACTGTCACTGGCTCCTGCGGCTTTGTGCAAGCGGCAGCGACCAGGGCACATGCAATCGCGAAGATCCGGCTCGTCATCATCGACATTCCTTGTCGCTCGTCGCGCCTGCGGCGCGAGAGGCACAGTTTATCGCCGGAGCACAATCGTCTCGGCGAACGCCAAATAGTGGCTTAGCGGCGGTGTTTGAGCGCGTTCAACTTTGGCCGCGTCGTCCCACAGACGCACATTGACGGCGCTTGCAGCGTGCGGTTGCGAAATGAAGCGTTGTGCCTCGGCGTCGGTAAAGATTCCGCCCTGCAGCTCAAGACTGCGCTTCGACCCGGCTGACAGCTTGGCCCAGTATTGCGCGCCGTTGACTGAACCGTCGCCACGCGCGCAAAGATAGCGCTTGGCGTCCACGTGCAACCGGATCGGCTGCAGCACCGCATCGCCGAACAGACCGCGCAAGAATGGCAGCGCGACATACTCGTGCCTATCATCGATACCGCGCAACGTCGGGGACTCTCCCTGATCATTGACCATGTGGCCGAGGTCGTGCAATAGCGCGGCGACGATCAGCGCCGCATCCGCGCCGCTTTGCTCCGCCAACTGCGCCGCTTGCAAGGCGTGCTGTAACTGTGTGACCGCTTTGCCCGCGTACATGCAGTCACCCTTCGCAGCAAACAGCGGCTGGATATCGTCCAGACCCAGAGCCATTGCTAAGGAACCTCGTTAGTAGCGGGCCCCTTGGTGTTAAACAAACTGGGTTGCTGCTCGGCCATCACACGTGTTTTCGCCAGTACGCCTGCCGATTCCAGGATCGGATACGACACTGAGCAGATCAGCGAGTTGATACGCTTGAAGTCCGACAACAGATCCAGGTGCAGCGAGCTTGTTTCCACCGACTGCTGCGTGTTTTCGAACAGGCGGTGTAGGTGATGATCTGCATAACGCAGCTCGAGCTCGCGGAACGCAACTTTTTCGGCGATTAGTCGCTGCGCCGATTTCAAGTCGCCGTGCAAGAACACGGCTACTGCCAATTGCAAATTTGCGGCAAGACGCGCATGCAAGTCGCTAATTTCATTCATACCTGCCACGGAGAACGAAAGCTTGTGCTGGATCTTTCGCTGCGCGATGTCGAGCAGTAGGCGCTCGATGATGTCGCCGATGTGTTCAAGGTTAATCGTGAACTGAATGATCTCGGTCCAGCGGCGCGCCTCATTTGCTTCGAGCGCCTCGCGGCTGACCTGCGCGAGGTAGCGCTTGATGGCTGAATACAGACGATCGATCTCGTCGTCCTTGCGCCGTAGAACCTCCATCAACAACAGGTCGTTGGTCCTCAGCACGGTCAGCAAGCCGATCAGCATTTCGTGCACCGTATCGGCAAGACGGATTGCCTCGCGTGCCGCGTTCCCAAGCGCAAGCGCCGGCGTGTCGAGCGCAACCGGATCCAGGTATTTCGGCTGCCCGACCATGTCGGTCGCGCGCGGCGCCGGAAGCCAACGTTCTGCAATCGACGCGAAGCGCTCCGTAAATTGAATAAAAGCAATCGCCAGCACGATGTTGAACAGCAAATGAAATTGCACGACAAGCTGCTGTGGATCGTCCTGTATCCGCAGCAGGTAAGGCGTGACCAGTGGCAACGCCAACACAGCGCACGCGACACCGGCCGCCTTGAACAGGAAATTTCCAAGTGGCACGCGGCGCGCGATGGCGTCTGCCTTCCATGTCGTCAGCAGGGCGAGCAACCCGCCGCCGAGATTGGCGCCCAGCACGATCGGCAGTGCGACTTCCATCGGCACCACGTGCGTAGCGGCCAGCGTGGCAACCAGCAATACGACTGCGAGGCTCGAATACGAAACGACGACGAGCAGCGCGCCGATCAGCACATCGAGCAGCAAATCGCCGGAAAGCTGCGCGAATAGCACACGGACGCCGGCGGCTTGCGTCAGCGGCGCTGTGGCGGCCGTGACCATCTGCAATGCCAGGATAATCACACCGAGTCCTAGCACGATCTTGCCGATTTGCCCTGCGCGCTCGTTCTTCTTCGACAGATAAACGACGACACCCGAAACGATCAGCAACGGCGCGAGCCACGCCAGGTTCAGCGAAAAGAACTGCACCATCAGTGCAGTCCCGACATCAGCACCCAGCATCACCGCCAATGCCGCCGAAGTCGTGATCATTCCCTGTGAAACGAAGGATGAGGCAAGCAGTGCGGTCGCAGTTGAACTTTGCAGTAGTCCGGTAACTCCGACTCCCGCAACAAAACTGGTGCCGCGATTGCCGACGCTACGTCGCAGTACCTGTCGCAGGTTTGTGCCGTACACGCGCAGTACGCCGGACCGCACGATATGCGTGCCCCACACGAGCAATGCAATCGCGGCCAACAGGTTCAACAAAGTTTGCGTTTCGTTTACCTCACTACCAGGGAAGGGAATACGTCTTGGTGTTGGTGAAGCTCTTCATCGCTTCGAGAACACCTTCCTTGTATCCCAAACCCGAATCCTTGATTCCCCCGAAAGGCGTCAGTTCCAGCCGGTATCCGGGCACTTCGCGCACGTTCACGGTTCCAACCTGCAGCTCCGAAACGAAGCGCGTGATGTAGTCGAGCCGATTGGTGCATACAGCCGACGAAAGTCCGTAGGCGGTCGAGTTGCTGATTGCGATTGCTTCATCGATCGTGTCGAACCGGATCACCGGCGACACCGGCCCAAACGTTTCGTGCTTGACCAGCGTCATGCCCGGCGTTACCTGATCCAGCACCGTAGGCGGGTAGAGCGCGCCAACACGCTCATTTCCGGCCAGGAGCTTTGCGCCCTGTGCAACAGCTTCGTGGACTCTCTGCTCGAACTGCTTCGCAGCTGGTTCGTCGATCACGGTTCCCATATCGTTCGAAGGGTCCAGCGGATCGCCGACCTTCAGTGCCTTCGTCTTTTGAAGCAGCAGCTCTACGAATCCACTCGCGACCTTCGACTGCACCAGGATTCGCTTCACGGCTGTGCACCGTTGTCCCGAGTTCTTGTACGAGCCACTAGCGGCCAGCGTTGCCGCTTCGTCGAGATCGGCGTCTTCCATCACGATGATCGGGTCGTTACCGCCGAGCTCGAGTACCTGCCGTTTGTAGACCGCCTTTGCAGCAATAAGCTTGCCGATATGGACGCCACCGGTGAAAGTCACTAGATCGACCTGC
>DATEOP010000151.1:0-4032 GCA_035274065.1 Burkholderiaceae bacterium | reverse complement strand
ACCAGCACGCTGGCTGCATTCCCGAACATTGAGTTGGCAGTCGAACGGCCGCGCCGCAGGTCTGATTCGTCGACGACATCGTCGTGCAGCAGAGTCGCGGTATGAATGAACTCAATGACCACCGCCAGGTCAACGTGTTTTTCACCGTCATAGCCGAGTGCCCGCGCCACCAGCAGCAGCACGGCGGGGCGCAGGCGCTTGCCCCCTGCGCCGACGATGTAGTCGGAGATTGTCTTTATAAGAGCGACATCCGAATCGAGGCGCTTTCTTAGTGTTAGATCAACCAGCGACAGATCGGCACCGATCGGCGCTAGAACCTCCTGCAACGAGCGGGTACTGTGGCCGGCCCTCGGCACTAGAGCAGCAGAAGCAACGGTCACCAGATCGGTCATTCAACGATTATAGGTGTCAGAAAACTAACTCCCGCTCGGTTTGACGCAGATCGCCAGGCAGTGAGATAATGACCGGCTTTTCGCCGGGCTTGCGGGCGAATCATGTTGGAGCGTTCAGGAGTTCTGATGTACGCGGTTATCAAATCGGGCGGTAAACAGTATCGAGTCGCCGCTGGCGACACGGTCAAGATCGAATCCGTCCAGGGCGACGTTGGCCAGCAACTCAAGCTAACCGACGTTTTGACCGTTGCTGACGGTGACAAATTGAGGTTTGGCGCTCCGTTTGTTTCGGGCGCTGCGGTGATGGCGACGATTGTGGGTCATGGGCGCCACGACAAGGTCACTATATTCAAAATGCAGCGTCGCAAGCATTTTCAAAAGCACGGTGGCCATCGTCAAAATTACACCGAGTTGCGGATCGACAGCATTGGATAAAAGGCGGACCGTCGTAGTGACGCGGTGCTGGCATATGGCAAAGGTTTTATAAATGGCACACAAGAAAGCAGGCGGCTCATCACGCAATGGCCGCGATTCACAATCCAAACGACTCGGAGTCAAGGTCTATGGAAATCAGGCCATCGCTGCGGGCGCGATTATTGTTCGGCAGCGAGGGACGCAATTTCATCCCGGTGAGAATGTGGGCATGGGGCGTGACCACACATTGTTTTCGCTGGTAAATGGGATTGTGCAGTTCGGTATCGGCGGCGCGAAGAGCCGCCGTGTTGTCAGTGTGCAACCCGAATCGGTGGCATCCTAGCGATCGCTGTCGTCTAAGCATTCGATACGAAGGCCCTGCCGTTCGCGGCGGGGCCTTTTTGTTTGCGGTGGGCAATTGGAACTAGCATGAAGTTCATCGACGAAGCGACGATTGAGGTCGTTGCCGGCGACGGCGGAAACGGCTGTGCCTCATTCCGTCGCGAGAAATTTATTCCCAAGGGAGGTCCGGACGGAGGCGACGGTGGCCGTGGGGGGAACGTGTGGGTCGTCGCCGACCGCAACATCAATACGTTGATTGACTTCCGGTACGCGCGTAAACATCAAGCAAGAAACGGAGAAAAGGGACGTGGCGCCGATTGTTATGGCGCAGCCGGACCAGATATCGACCTTCGCGTACCCGTCGGCACTGTTATCACAGATGCGGAAACTGGCGAAAAGCTGGTTGACATGATCGCGCACGGACAGCGCGCGCCGCTGGCGCGCGGCGGCCGCGGTGGTCTAGGCAATCTGCATTTCAAATCCAGTATCAATCGCACGCCACGGCAATTCACGTTTGGCGAGCCGGGCGAGCGGCGAAAACTGAATATGGAATTACGTGTGCTTGCGGACGTTGGATTGCTGGGCTTGCCCAACGCAGGCAAGTCGACGCTGATCAGGGCAGTTTCAAATGCTCGACCTAAAGTGGCGGACTACCCATTTACAACCCTACACCCGCATCTCGGTGTCGTTCGCGTCGGTCCAGAGCAAAGCTTTGTCATCGCCGACGTGCCGGGGCTGATCGAAGGCGCCGCGGAGGGCGCCGGGTTGGGCCATCAATTCCTGCGCCATCTAAGCCGAACCGACCTGCTGCTGCATGTTGTCGATTGCATGCCACCCGAGGGCGAGGATCGGCTGCAGGGAGCGCGTGCAATTGCCGCGGAGCTTCGTAAATACGACGAGAAGCTATACCGCAAACCGCGCTGGTTTGTGCTCAACAAGATTGATTTGGTGCCGGCCGATGAGCGCGAAGTACTGCTGAATGATTTTCGTCGGCGATTGCGAACCAAGGCGCCATTGTTCCCTGTTTCCGCCGCCACCGGCGAAGGGTGTCGCGAGTTGGTGTCGGCGGTAGCGCAGTTCCTCGCAGCACGACGCTCCAAGCATTCGGATCAGGCGGGCGACGTTGACGCGCGTTTCAGCGAGGCTGCTGCGCAGCCTGAGAAGATGAAGGACAACGCGTGACATCAGTCATTGCCGATGCACGCCGCGTCGTTGTGAAGATTGGCAGCAGCTCGGTCACTGTCGAGGGCCGGGGACTCGATCATGGCTTGATCGATAGCTGGGCAAGCCAAATCGTCGCGCTGCACGCAGGTGGCAAGCAAGTGCTGCTCGTCTCGAGTGGTGCGATTGTTGAAGGCATGCAACGGCTCGGCTGGAAGCGGCGGCCTCACGAGGTTCACGAATTGCAGGCGGCGGCTGCGGTCGGGCAGATGGGGCTCGCACAGGCTTACGAAGCTAGTTTTCGCGCCCGCGGTTTGCAGACTGCGCAAATTCTTCTAACGCATACAGATCTGGCTGATCGCGCTCGTTATCTAAATGCGCGTTCAACTCTGTTTACTTTGCTTGACCTCGGTGTAGTGCCGGTGATCAACGAAAACGATACGGTCGCGACCGACGAGATCAAGTTCGGGGATAACGACACGCTTGGCGCGCTTGTCGCGAATCTTGTCGAGGCTGATGCGCTAGTTATCCTGACCGATCAGGCAGGCCTTTATTCGAGCGACCCGCGTCATGATCCGAATGCCATCGTTATTCGTGATGCCATTGCAGGCGACCCGGTATTGGAATCAATTGCCGGCGGCGCGGGAAGCGGGACGGCGCGCGGCGGCATGTTGACCAAGGTACTCGCGGCCAAGCGTGCTGCTCGCAGTGGTGCACACACCATCATCGCGTCTAGCCGAGAGCCCGACGTTTTGCTTCGACTGGCGCAAGGTGAGGCGATCGGCTCCCAATTGACTGCCGGTACGGCGGTTCTAACGGCGCGCAAGCAATGGCTGGCAAGCCATTTGAAATGTAAGGGGCAAGTTCTTCTCGACGAAGGTGCCGCTCGCGCTTTGACCGCAGCGGGAAAGAGCTTGTTGCCGATCGGCGTGACCGGCGTCAATGGAGAATTTCAGCGCGGTGACGTCGTTGCCTGCGTCGATCATCACGGACGCGAAATCGCGCGCGGGCTTGTGAACTACTCAAGCGCGCAAAGCCGGCAGATTGCCCGCAAGCCTACGGCGGAAATCGAAGCCATCCTGGGGTTTATCGAAGAGCCCGAGCTGATCCACCGCGATAACCTGGTGCTGACGTGATCACGCAGCTTCTCCCGGCTCTTCCGCTGAGATGCTGCCACCTCTATTCGTCGAAGCGTCGGTGGTACTCGCGCGTGCGCGCGCTGGCTTTGCATGGCCTCGAACAGGTTTGAATACAAAGCGCGACAACTCGAGAAGCGCCTGCTGATAGACCTCGCGTTTGAACTCTATGACCGCATCTAGCGGCACCCAGTAGTCGTGCCAGCGCCATGCATCGAACTCGGGGTGTGCGCTGGCTCGAAGCCGAACGTCACAGTCGCGTGCAACGAGTCGCAGCAGAAACCAGATCTGCTTCTGGCCGCGGTAGTTGCCTCGCAGCTCTCGACGTATCCACTGATCGGGCACGTCATAGCGCAGCCAGTCGCGCGTGCGTCCGACAAGCTTTACGTGATCTCCCGCTAATCCAATTTCTTCGCCGAGCTCGCGATACATCGCCTGCTCGGGCGACTCGCCGTACTTGATCCCACCCTGCGGGAACTGCCAAGAATGCTGTTTGACGCGCTTGCCCCAAAAAACCTCATTGCGACTGTTGAGCAGGATGATGCCGACGTTCGGGCGATACCCGTCCTTGTCCAGCATGCCAACCT
>DATEOP010000150.1:0-3158 GCA_035274065.1 Burkholderiaceae bacterium | reverse complement strand
TTGTCCCATGTTCCAGTTGCTTGTTTCTGCAGCCCAGCAGCAACTTGCGAAACTTTACTGGTCACGTCGTTGACTCGACCGGTGACATCGCTCACTCTCTCCTCGGTCGCTTTCATTGTTCGCTGTTGCATTGAGCTGCCTTCGCGTACCAGCGCCTTGAAGACTTTTTGTCCTTCCTCCTGCGCTTTCGCAAATGCGCCGAGGCCTGCCAGCCAGATCTCGTGCGCCGATTCTTTGATCGCGCCGGCGAGTTGATTGTCGCCGCGTGACTTGTTCGCCATTGCTTTCAGTTTCTTGACCATTTCGCTGCTCCGTGTTTGAAACTATTGCGCGAGTGTAGGAGCGCGGCGTGCATCTGAACAACAATCGGTATAGAAGCGTGCCTCTAGTGCAGCGCTAAACTGCCTCACGATTTAGAACAAGACAAGCTCTGGGGAAAACCGATGACTTACTTCGTCACCGGCGCGACCGGCTTTATCGGCAAGCGCCTCGTCAAGAAGCTCCTTGCGCGTAGAGCCGGCACTGTGTTTTTCCTGATTCGGCAGGAAAGCCGCGACAAGGTGCCGGAGTTACTCGATTACTGGGGCACAGACGAGACGCGCGCCGTCCCCGTTGTCGGCGATCTCGTCAAGCCTCTACTCGGCCTATCTAAATCGGACGTGAAAAAGCTGACGGGCAAGATCGAACATTTTTTTCATCTGGCGGCCGTGTACGACTTGAAAGCCGACACCGAGGTGCAGGTCGAGATCAATGTCGAAGGCACCAAGAACGCAGTCGCACTGGCAAATGAAATCGACGCCGGCATTTTCCAGCACGTCTCGTCGATTGCCGCCGCCGGAATGTACGAAGGCGTGTTTCGCGAAGACATGTTTGATGAGGCCGAGGGCTTAGAACACCCGTATTTCGCAACCAAGCATGAATCCGAAAAAATTGCGCGCACGGAAGCGCGCATGCCATGGCGCGTGTATCGGCCTGGGCTGGTGGTCGGCGATAGCGCCACCGGCGAGATGGACAAGATCGACGGCCCGTATTACTTCTTCAAGCTGATCCAGAAAATGCGGAATCTGCTGCCGCCATGGATGCCCATGGTGGGATTGGAAGGCGGACGCATCAACATCGTGCCGGTCGATTTCGTGGTCGATGCGATCGACCACATCGCGCATAAAAAAGGCCTCGACGGACAGGCTTTCCATCTGGTCGATCCGACACCGTACCGAGTAGGCGATGTGCTGAACATCTTTGCGCGTGCTGCACATGCACCGAAGTTTTCGCTACGCGTCAATGCGGCTTTGCTGGGGTTCGTACCGAGCAGCGTTAAACGAGGGTTGTTGGCGCTGACGCCGGTCCGCCGTATTCGGAATGCCGTGATGAAGGATCTTGGGCTCCCGGACGACATCATCCACTTCGTCAACTATCCGACCCGCTTCGATGCACGCGAAACAACAGCTGCGCTGAAGGGCAGCGGTATTCACGTGCCTCGCCTCGACGATTACGCTTATCGCCTATGGGATTACTGGGAGCGTCACCTAGATCCAGACCTGTTCATCGATCGCACATTGAAGGGACAGGTACAGGGGAAGGTGGTGCTCGTCACCGGTGGCTCGTCGGGAATCGGCCTCGCGGCGGCCCATAAGCTCGCTCAAGCCGGCGCGGTGACCGTGATTGTCGGGCGCGAGCAGGAGAAGCTCGATGCTGCGAAGAATGAAATCGATGCTGCATTGAAAGTAAAGAACAGCGATGCCACCAAAGGTGGCAAGGTGGTGACCTACTCAGCCGATCTCGCAAGCCTCGAAAGCTGCGACACGATGGTGGCCTGGCTGATCGAAAACTACCATGGCGTCGACGTGTTGATCAACAACGCCGGTCGCTCAATCCGGCGCGGCATCGAATCGAGCAAGGATCGCTTTCACGACTACGAGCGAACGATGAAGCTGAATTACTTCGGCTGTCTGCGCACGACGATGGGCTTGCTTCCCGGCATGGCGGCGAAGCGCAAAGGCCATGTAGTCAATATCTCGTCGATCGGGGTGTTGACCAATGCCCCGCGCTTTTCGGCATACGTCGCATCCAAGGCGGCGCTCGACGCGTGGACGCGTTGCGCAGCATCCGAGTATCTCGACGTCGGGGTGACGTTCACGACGATCAACATGCCGCTCGTTCGCACTCCGATGATCGCACCGACGAAGATCTATCAGAACGTCCCTACGTTATCCCCAGAAGAAGCAGCCGACCTGATCGTTCAGGCAATCGTCTACAAGCCGGTGCGTATTGCGACACGGCTTGGCATCTTTGGGCAGGTGCTGCACGCGCTGGCGCCCCGAGTTGCGCAGATCGTAATGAACACAACGTTCAGAATGTTTCCAGACTCGGATGCCTCGAAGGGTGCCAAGGAAGGGGAGAGGACAAAAGCAACAGCGGATCAGATAGCTTATGCCAATCTGATGCGAGGGATTCACTTCTAGCGTGCTTTCACGGGCCGCGCGAGCGGCCATTTATCGGCGCGTTCGGACACTGTTACCGACGCGCCTGCGTAAATTTCAGGCGCGCCGTGCTTCAGCGGCCGGCCAACAATCTCGATCAGCCTCGCCAGCACTTCGTCGTTGGCCGTCATTGCCAGGTGTCCGATTTTCTCGAACCAGACCGCTTCAGCGCACGCCAGTAGCTGCGAATCGCGCGGCACGACGAGGTTGTCGTGCTGACTCGCAAAGCAGATGAACTCCACAGGCTCGGGGCTTTCGGCCAGACCTCGGACGTAATCACACGCGCGCCGCATCTGACGACTGTTCGCGCCGTGTGCATAGCGTGCGAACACCGTGCCGTGATGGGGCGTGTCAATCGTGATAACGCGCGCGACAGCTTCATTTCCTTTCGCTCGCAGGTAGGCGCGCGCGGCCAGGCCACCCATGCTGTGGCAGACAAGCGTTACGCGTTCGGCACCGCTGTCGACGCGCAACTTCTCGATGGCGGCATGCAGTGAAGCCGAATAACTTTCAACCGGCACGTACACGGGCTCGAGGTTGATTGTTGCGACGTTCCACGTTGCCGGCAGTCCTTTCAGAACCCAACGCCGCCACGCTGCACGGTTGCACATGTAGCCGTGCACGAGCAGCAGCGCCGGCCGCGCGGGATCGTTGATGATCGCGCGCTCTGCGAAATTG
>DATEOP010000149.1:0-4322 GCA_035274065.1 Burkholderiaceae bacterium | reverse complement strand
CCACTGATTCGAGTAGTTGGGCTCACCAAGGACTATGTGCTCGGCGACAACGTCGTCCACGCGCTCGCGGGCGTTTCGCTGGACATTGCTGCGGGCGATTTTGTTGCAGTCATGGGCCCATCAGGCTCGGGAAAGTCGACGTTCATGAACATGGTCGGCTGTCTCGATCGTCCAACGTCGGGCAACTACTGGCTCGCAGGCGAGGATGTCGCACGCATGAACGCCGACGATCTGGCAGCGGTGCGAAATCGGCGCATCGGATTTGTGTTCCAGCAGTTCAATTTGTTAGCGCGTACCAGCGCGCTGGAGAACGTTGAGCTGCCTCTGATGTACGCCAACGTGTCGGTCGGTGACCGGCACGCGCGCGCATTGGAAAAACTGAAGCAGGTGGGGCTCGGCGAGCGCGCCGATCATCAACCCTCGCAGCTGTCCGGCGGGCAGCAGCAACGCGTGGCCATTGCGCGCGCCCTGGTCAACAATCCGTCGCTGATTCTTGCCGATGAGCCCACAGGCGCGCTCGACTCGCGGACCAGCATCGAGATCATGGCGCTGTTACAGGAATTGAATGTCGGAGGAATGACGATCGTGCTGGTGACTCACGAGCACGATGTGGCTGCGTTTGCTTCACGCGAAGTCCATTTTCGCGACGGCAGGGTCGTCAGCGATCAGCGTCAGACACCGCGCTCGGCACGTGATTCGCTCGCTGAGCTCGAGGTGGGAGCGACTGCATGAACGCGTTGATGGTGCTTCGGGTTGCACTGAAGGCGCTTCGCGTCAACAAACTGCGATCGAGCCTGACAATGCTGGGCATGATCATCGGCGTGGCCGCAGTGATTGCAATGCTCGCGATCGGCGGTGGTGCGCAGGAGCGGGTGCGCGAGCAACTGAAGAATCTAGGTTCGAATTTGATGCTGATTTTTCCCGGGTCGACAACAACGAGTGGCGTGCGCCTCGGCGCGGGTGCTGCTCAGACACTAACTGAGGAAGATGCGCTGGCGATTGCGGTCGACGTTGAAGGCGTGATCGTCGCAGCACCCTCGGTGCGGGGTTCGGGTCAGGTGTCGGCGGGCAACGCAAATTGGGCGACTCAGTATTTCGGCACGAACAACGACTATCTGATCGCGCGCGATTGGCCATTAGCGTCGGGCCGGCTGTTCGAGCCGGCCGAGATCTCATCGGCCGGCAAGGTTGCGCTGATCGGGCAGACCACAGCGAGACAACTGTTTGGCGATCTCGATCCGGTCGATCAAGTCATCCGTGTACGCAAGGTGCCGCTGACAGTGATCGGAGTACTCGATCGCAAGGGGCAGAACGCGCTGGGTCAGGACCAGGACGACATCGTGCTAATGCCGCTGGCGACAGCTCGCAACAGAGTGCTCGGACAAACGCAGGGACGGCAGCGCCGCATCAATACGATTTCAGTGAAGACCGTGGATGGCGTAGATATGAAAGGCGTCGAGGAGAGAATCCGCGAGCTGCTACGACAGCGGATGAAGGTACAACCGGGAGCCGAGGAGCCGTTCACGATTCGCAACCTGACAGAAATCCTGCAGGCGCAGGAGCAGGCGAGCCGCGTACTGACGTTACTTCTGGGGGCAGTGGCTTCAGTGAGTCTATTAGTCGGCGGCATCGGCATCATGAACATCATGCTGGTGAGCGTGACCGAGCGCACGCGCGAGATTGGCTTGCGGATGGCCGTCGGCGCGCGCGGCGTCGACATCCTGAAGCAGTTCCTGGTCGAGGCGATCACGCTGTCGATGATCGGCGGTGCGCTTGGCATCGTGCTTGGCGTCGGCGCGTCGTTTGCGGTCGGCGAATTCGCCAACTGGCGTACCGACATCACAGCCTCGGCGATCCTTCTTGCTGTCGGGTTTTCGGGCGCGATTGGCATATTTTTTGGTTTTTATCCGGCGCGAAAGGCGTCGCGATTGCTGCCGATCGAAGCGTTGCGTTACGAATGACGGCTTGAACGCAAAAAGGCGTCTCGACGACGCCTTTATCGCGTTCTTGTAATAGCGGCGATGCGCGAGCATCGCAGGATGCTTGTCCGCGTTGCGCCGCTCGTTCCTCAAAACCTTGTCGTTGGGCTCACGCTCGCGCTGGTGGCAGATATCGCGGCCGCCGCTTCCTGGATGGAAGCATTCAGTGAAATGGACCTGCATCGGCGCCTTTGGATGGCGGCGATTGGCGGATTCAGTCTTGCCATTGCGTTCGCAATGCTTGCGTTCGAATTGCGTTCACGCCGGATCTCGATCGCACTGCGGCGCTTGACTGATCTCGCCGCTGCGGTTGACGGCAGATTGCCGGAAGAAACCCGCCGACAGCGCATTGCAACCGAGCTGTCGCGCTTATCCGACGAGATTTTGTATTCGTCGCAGCGTATGGGGCGCGAGAAGCGAGAGCTCGCGGGCAAGGCGGCAACATGGGAGGCGATTTTTGCGGCCTCGCTTGAAGCCTCGATCGCCCTCGATAAAGTGGGGGTCATCACGCATGTAAATCCGGCGGCCGAGCGCCTGCTTCGCTTTACGGCGCAGGAAATTGTCGGCAAGCCGTTGGTCGACGTGATGCTGCCGGCGACGCACCGCTCGCCGGATAACGCGAGTTTTGCTAGTGATCTGGCGGGCGGTCGAGCTTCAGGCCGACGCCAGGAACTGGTCGCGCAGCGACGCGATGGGCGTCAGTTCCCGCTCGAAATCTCGGTCGCGGAATTCAAGAACGCCAACGAGATTGGTTACATCGTCACCGCGCGCGACATATCGGCGCATCGCCGGTTGCGTGCCGAGCTTGCGCGGGCGCGCGAGATTGCACCCGACGCTTCGATGAAATCGGCGCCGCGCACCGGCTACACGCTCGAGGAGATTTGTGGCGACCCGATCCGTCGCCTTGCGGCACGTGCTCAGCGCAAGGGTATGCGCTTTCGGTATGAGGACATGGAGCTGCAGGGTCTGGCGCTGATCGGCAACGCTGCTCGATTGCGGCGCGTGCTCGCCAACCTGATCGATAGCACGTTGCAGGTTTGCGAATCCGGCGAGCTCATTGTTCATCTAACGCTGATCCCGCTGGAAGATCAGGAATTGCGACTGTCGGCGTCGGTCACCGCGACCGGGATGAGCGACGAGCAGGCGGCGCTGATGATGCAGCCGTATGTGGTGCAGCCGTTTGCGGGCACCCGGCTAAGCGGCGCCGTCACGGATCGGCGCATTGAATTTTTCGGAGCGCGCGTGATGGTGTCGCGCGCTGCGGGTGGAGGCGTCACATTCCAGTTCAACCAGCGTTTCGAAGCTGATCTATCGCGTTTGTCCATCGATCTGTCGTCATCCGTGCCAGTCAACAAGGCACCCGCAGCAAAAGGTCCGGCTCGAGCCAAGGCCCCTCAGGTATCGCAACCGAACGACGAGGCGGACTTCAAGCGCGCAGCGGTGCGGCTGCGCAAGAACGCGGAAAAAATCAATCTCGGCGCGCTATGGGCCGAGGCCCACCGCTTGACCAACGCGTGGCAGCGTCACGCAGTAGCCGGTGATCTGAACGGCGAGGCAGGACTCGTCAGCGCGCTGTCACATGCGGCGCGTGGAGGCGACACGACAAGTGCCATTTTGCTGGCACGCAAGCTTGCTGATGCGCTAGAGCGCGTAGCCGCGCACTAGTGGCGCAGATGCGTCACGCTAACATCAGGCCCGATGGAATTGTTCACTATCGTCAAGGCGGCAATCCTTGGCATCGTCGAAGGCCTGACGGAGTTTCTGCCGATTTCATCGACCGGGCACTTGATCGTCGCCAGCTCGCTGCTGAACTTCACCGGCGAGAAAGTAGCGACGTTCGAGATCGCGATTCAAACCGGCGCGATGTTCGCGGTGATCTGGGAATATCGAGCGAAGCTTTTGGCCACCATTGCCGGCATCATTCGCGATCGGACTGCGCAGCGATTTGCGATCAACGTGGCTATCGCGTTTGCCCCTGCTGTCGTATTCGGACTCGCACTGGGCGGACTGATCAAGGCGCGGCTTTTTCATCCGGTGCCCGTCGCTCTCGCGTTCGTTATCGGTGGATTGATCATTCTGTGGGTCGAACGACGCCACCATCGTGCATTTGGCGAGCGCGATCTGCAGGGAACACGCGTGTCGAGAGTCGAGTCGGTCGACGACATGTCGCCGCTTGACGCGCTCAAAGTCGGACTCGTGCAATGCGCGGCGTTGATTCCGGGCACCAGCCGCTCGGGCGCAACCATTATTGGCGGCATGCTGTTCGGGCTGTCGCGCAAGGCGGCGACGGAGTTCAGCTTCTATCTGGCGATCCCGACACTGATCGGTGCCGGTATCTATTCG
>DATEOP010000148.1:0-15834 GCA_035274065.1 Burkholderiaceae bacterium | reverse complement strand
GCGGGTTCGCGTCGACAATTTCACCGAGTGGATGGGACATCGTCCCTGTCTGCCGGACAACTTGCCGGTGATCGGCAGCCCGCGCGGGCATCCCGGCCTTTTGCTCGCTTTCGGGCATGGGCATAACGGTATGACCAGCGGCCCGGTGACTGGCCGCCTTGTCGCCGACATGGTTGCAGGGCGGCAAGCCTTCATCGATCCGGCGCCGTATTCACCCGACCGGTTTTGAGATGCGTGCCACCGTGCGGCGCAGTTCCCACGGCCTGCGCGCATGACGCTCGAGCCTCTCGCGATCGTCTTGGTGCTCGTGTCGGCGCTGATGCACGCCGGCTGGAACCTGATCGCGAAGATCGGCGGCGACCGGCTGGTCGCGATGGCCGTGATGAAGGTGCCGAACACATTCGTCGCGCTGGTTGTTCTGATCCTTGCCGGCGTGCCTGCGCGTGAGAGCTGGCCGTTCCTGTTAGCTTCGGCCGCTGTCAACTGTGTGTACTTTTTTTTCCTGATCAAGGCGTATCGCGGAGATCTCAGTCTCGCGTATCCAGTGGCGCGCGGAGTGGCGCCGCTCCTCGTGCTGGTGTTATCCATCCTCGCTGCGCATGAGATGCCAACGCCCATCGGGGTGGCCGGCGTGCTGCTGATCTCGTCGGCAGTGCTAGCGCTGGCCGTGCGACGTGGCGGCTCACGCCTGCACTATGAGACGCTGCTGTGGGCCGGCGGCGTTGGCCTGACGATCGCGCTGTACACGGTGATCGATGGACTTGGCGGACGCAGATCAGGCAATGTCATAGGTTACGTCGCGATCCTGAATATCTTGACGGGCGTCTTCGTGTGCAGCACTGCGTACGCTCGCCGCGGACACGCGCTGATTGCGAGCGGGCTGCGCGCATATTGGCGACAAGGTCTGCTTGGCGGCACATTGATGCTCTTCGCCTACATGATCGTCGTGTACGCACTGACGATTGCGCCGATGGCGCAGATCGCAGCACTGCGCGAAAGCAGCGTCATTTTCGCGGCCATCCTCGGCGTCATCGTGCTGCACGAACCATTCGGTACGCGCCGGATCGTCGCGTCGATCATCCTGGCCATGGGCATTGCGCTGCTCGCGCTCGGCCGGTAGGGAGCGACTAGCCCAGACGCAGCTTGCTCGCGCGTGCCGCCGCACAGCGCTCGCGAAAGGCCGCGCTGTACGGGTCGCTGCGGCCGCTTGCTCCGGCCGCAGCGCCGAAGAAATTAGGCGAGAGTTTACAAACTGCTGTCACGTGAGAATCGCCCGATGCGGAAAGGCTCGAGGTCAAACCGCGTCGAACCCTGCGTGACCAGGTCGGCGACGATCGATCCGCAGATAGGACCCAGTTGGAATCCATGCGCGGAATAGCCGAAAGAATGCACGACACCCTCGCTGGTGCTGCTCGGTCCGATGACCGGGATGCCGTCGAGCATTTGCCCTTCGATCCCGGCCCAGGCGCGGACGATCTCTGCGCCGCGGATACACGGGAAGACCTCGGCGGCGATCTGCGCATTGAGGGCGAGTCTGGCGAAATCGAGCGAGGTGAGATTCGTATCGGGCCACGCGCGGCCCTTGTGACCGCCGCCGATCAGCACCGTACCGTTTGAAAACTGCTTGAAAGACAGCGTGCGGCTCGTGGCTCCAACCACCGGTTTAACAAAGGGCGCGACCGGCGCCGTGATCATTAGCATGTAGCCCGCTGCCTCGATCGGCACCGGTTCACCCAGCAAAGCCGCGATCTGTCCACCCCAGGCTCCGGCGGCATTCACGACGACCGGCGCCTCGAACGTACCGCGATCAGTAGCGACGTTCCAGATCCTCGAGCTCCGCTTCATGTCTTGCACGCGCGTTCCTTCGTGGAACCGGACCTTTAGTTGCTCCGCCTTGCGTTTGAAGGCGAGCGTCGTGCGGAACGGAAGCGCCGCACCGTCGCGCCGGGAGACGAGGCCGCCCACACACTGCGGGGCCACTGCGGGCAGCAGCGCCCGCAGCTCGCGCGCGTCGATCAATTCTTCGTGCTCGAATCCGATTGACCGTACCTGAGCCGCGCGCGTTCGCAGTATCTCGAGGTCTGCCTCACGTTCGGCCACCTTGACCTGTCCGTAGCTCTCGAACCCGCAGTTGTCATCGACCAGCTCCTCGATGCGATGCCAGATCTCCATCGAGGCCACGGATAGCGGCACTTCAGCAAGGTGGCGTCCAAGTCGGCGCACGCCGCCCGCATTGACGCCAGACGCATGGCGCGCGACATGATCCTTTTCGAGCACCAGCACGCTGCGGCCGGCGCGCGCAAGATGCAGCGCGGCGGAGCAGCCGTGCAGGCCGCCACCGATGACGATGACATCGGCTGAGGGCATGAATTGCGTTAGAAGAAATGCGTCAGGGCGCCCTCTGACACTTAAATGCGCACGACGGCCTTCACCGCCGCATCAGTCTTCGGCAACGCTGCCAGCTCAGCCACCGTGATCGGCTTCACCGGCGGACGCAAGCGGTAGTAGCCAACCTCCTGCGCAGATACTCCGCGCGCCTCTGCAATCAACTCCGTGACCGTTAACCCACACAGACGTCCCTGGCACGGGCCCATCCCGCAGCGAAGGAAACTCTTCATCTGGTTGGGACCCGGGCAGCCGAGTGCGACGGTGTCATTGATCTGTTGTGCGGTGACTTCCTCACAGCGGCAAACGATCGTCGCGCCCTGTGGCTGGCGGAACTGTTTTGCCGGTCGATACAGAACATCGATAAACGTGCGCCCGCGCGTGTACTTGCCGAGCAGGGTGCGTGCAGCAGCTTCGTCGGGCATCGTGGCGGCTGGCGCGAGCGCGCGAATTGCCGCAATCGCCGCCAGTACGCCGCGTTGCTCGGCCGCCTCCGCGCCGGCGATTCCGGCTCCATCACCGGCGATCGCGATGCCTTCAACGGACGTCGTCCCGAACACATCGACAACTGGATTCCAGCAGAGTTGTTGCTCGTCCCAGCGATGCTCAATCTCCGCGGACATTGCGAGATTGACGTTTGGGACCACGCCTTGATGCAGCAGCAAGGTTGCTGCTGGCAGCGTGACCTCTGTTCCATCGTTACGACGATAGGACGCGGCCTGCACCTTCGTGTCGCCAATCGCCCGCAGTTCCGTCACGCGGTCGATCACTCGCACGCTGCGCTTCACGCTTCTCAACAGAGAGACTCCCTTCGCAAAATACGGCGAGAAGAAAAATGAAGGAAGGTGCGGATACGCAGCGGCGCGATTAGTGGCGGGCGTAGTGTCAAGCAACGCATCGAGCCTGGCGCCGCTGCGCAGGTACTGCGCAGCCAGCAGCCATAGCAACGGCCCGCATCCTGCAAGAACCGTCGGGCCCTGTGGAATCAGGCCCGAGGACTTCAGCAAGACCTGTCCTGCGCCGGCCGTCATCACTCCGGGCAAGGTCCAACCGGGAATCGGGAACGGCCGTTCGAGAGCTCCGGTCGCCAATATCACTCGCCTCGCGGACAGCAGACGCGAACCTCCGCGCACCGACACTCCGATCTCGCGCTCGGGTGTCAAGCTCCACACGGTGGCGCCCGAAACATATTGCGCGCCACTGTTCGCGAATGCGTCAGCGAGCCGAGCACCCTTCCAGTAGTCGGGCCCCAGCAGCGATTGGTTGTTCACCGGCGTGTCGGTGATCGAGCGATAGATCTGACCGCCGGGCGAAGCCTGCTCGTCGAACAGCACGGTCGAAAGGCCGGCGCGAGCACACGCCGTGGCCGCGGCGAGCCCAGCCGGTCCGGCGCCGACGACGACAACGTCGTACTCGTCGCGCAAATCCGCGCTCATTGCCCCAGCTCCCGCTTGCCTCGCTGCGTCGTGATCTGCATGCCATCACAAATACGCACCAGGCAGCCTTGCCGGTTGCCGACCCCGTCGATGGTCACCAGGCAGTCGAAGCACACACCCATCATGCAATACGGTGCGCGCGGCGCACCCGACACCGGCGTCGTGCGGCAATGATCGAAACCGGCAGCCAGCATCGCGGCCGCCACCGTGTCGCCGTCGCGCGCTTCGTACGGTTTTCCGTCGATAGCGACGCGTACCGTCGTTTCTCGCGTCTCAGGCAGCCTTTTGAACATCGAACCTCTGTCCACTGAATGTCCGAAAAACCTCGGGCGGCAACCGTCCCTTCGCCAGCAGCGGCGCAAGCACGAGCGCGTGATTGGCCGCCAGCGTCACGCCGCTATGACAGGTCGCGGCAAACGCGCCGGGAGCCGACGCCGACTGGTCGTATATGGGGAATCCATCCTGCGTCATCACTCGCAGCGCGGCCCACGAACGTACGATGTTGAGCGCGCCGAGTTGGGGAAAGGTGCGCGCGGCACGGTCGGCGAGCACCGCGATCACCGGAGTGCCGACCACTGCTTCAACCGCCTCTTCCTGCGAGTCACCCAGCAACACACCGCCCTCGTCGGTCTGCCGGATCGTCGCAACGGGGTAACGCAGAAACGGTTGGGTTTTCTCGGTCACGATGATCTGCCCGCGCTGCGGCCGCACCGGAATGTTCAGACCCACCATCGGAGCGAGTCGCGCGTTGCCAATGCCCGCGCAGAGTACAACCTTGTCTGCACGCACTTCACCGCCTTTGCTAAACATGCGAAAGCCGCCGCTGGACGGTTCGACCCGCTCGACGATATGGTTCGACAAATAAGCAGCTCCGAGCTTCTGCATCGCCTGATTGAGCGCGCGGAACAACCGCAGCGAATTGCAATGCCCGTCGGCGGCGCAGAAGCTGGCGCCCGTCACTTCGGGGCCGATCTGCGGCAGCATCGCCTTGACGCGGTCGTGATCCATCATCTCGAATTTAATGGAAGGCATACCGGGTTGCGCAGCGAGTCGCTTCATCAGTGCATCGCGATGCAGCCATTCCTGCTCGGTCAGCGTCACATGAAATCCGCCGGGTCGCTCGTAGCTGACGTCGAGACCCGTTTGATCTTTCAGCTCGCGAGCGAACTCGCCCCAGGCGTTCGCCGAGCCCAGCGTCCAGTGCGAGTACGCGGGCATGCCGAGCCCCTTGCTCTGCACCCAGATCAACGCGAAGTTGCCGCGCGACGCGCGCAGCGCGACGTCGCCCTCATCGAGCACGGCAACGCGCTGTCCGATCCTTGCCAGACCCCACGCGATCGACGAACCCACCAGTCCGCCGCCTATCACCGCGATGTCGAACTCCCGCGAATTAGCTGCGCCGTTCATTCGTCGCGGCCGTGCCCGGAAAGCAGGCGCTCGAGTCCGTACAAGCGGTCAATAGCCACCAGGAAAAGCACGGTCACCAGAATCACGCACGCGGATACCGACGTGACGAGCGGATCGATGTTGTCCTGAATGTAAAGGAACATGCGCACCGGCAACGTCATCGTTCCGGGCGCGGCTACGAAGACGGTCATCGTCACTTCGTCAAAGCTTTGAATGAAGGCGAGCGCCGCCCCGCTGAGCACCCCGGGCAGAATCAGCGGCAGCGTGACGCGCCGGAAGACGGTCATGTCGGACGCTCCGAGCGACACCGCAGCATTCTCGATTGCGCGGTCCATCCCGGCAGCAGACGCCATTACCAGACGCATCGCGAACGGCAACACGATGATGATGTGCGCGAGCACAAGCCCAGTGAACGTGCCGCCGAGCCCGATCTCCGAGAAGAATCGTAGAAACGCAATACCCAATACGACGTGCGGGATCATCAGCGGCGACAGGAAAAGTGCCGTCAGCGCGTCGCGGCCGGGGAACTGATAGCGGGCGATCGCAAGCGCCGCCGGTACGGAAAAGGCGACGGCGATCACCGACGAAGCGAGTCCCAGCAGCACGCTGTTCCAGAAAGCCTGAATGAATTCCGGATAGCGCGCGATCGCCTTGAACCAGCGCAGCGAAAATTCCGTCGTCGGGATCGACAGGAATCCTTCGGGTGTGAACGCGACCCAGCAAACGATGACGATCGGCGCCAGGATGAACGTCACGAACAACGCATGGAATGTCAGCGCCAGCGGCCCGTTGCGGCTCATTGAAATACCTGCGCATAGCGACGCTCGATCAGGCGGTTCGAGCCGACGATGATCGCAATCAGCCCCACGAGCAGCAGCACCGCGACGGCTGCGCCGAGCGGCCAGTTCAGAGTGTTCAGAAACTCGTCGTAGGCAAGTGTCGATGCGACCTTCAGCCGGCGGCCACCGATAATGGCCGGCGTGGCGAAGGCGCTCGCTGCCAACGCGAACACGATGATCGCTCCCGAGAGGACACCCGGCATCACTTGCGGCAGGACGATGCGCCGCAGAATCGTTGCCTGCGAAGCACCGAGCGACCGCGCCGCGTTTTCCGTCTGCGGGTCTAGCCGCTGCAGGGCCGTCCACACCGAAAGAACCATGAACGGAATGAGCACGTGCGTCAGCGCAACGACGACGCCGGTTTCGGTAAACATAAAGGGAACCGGTGAGTCGACAAGTCCCAATTGCAACAGCGTCTTGTTGATCAGCCCCGTTTCGCCGCCGAACAGCAGCGCCCAGCCGAGCGTGCGGGCGACGACCGAGATCAGCAGAGGCCCCAGAATGACGAGCAGAAAGATGCTGCGCCAGCGCGGTGCCATACGGTTAAGGATGTAGGCCTCGGGCACACCCATCGCGATGCACGCGATGGTCACAATCACCGAGATGCGCAGCGTGCGCAGAAACATCTCGTGAAAGTAGCCATCGGTCAGGACCTCCTGCCAGTTCCTCAGAATGAAAACGGGCTGTATGCCCTTCGACATGCTGAAATCATGGAACGACAGCAGTACCGTCATCCCGATCGGCACCACCATCACGCCAACAAACAGCAACAGCGCCGGGGCGCTGAGCAACCACGGAGTGGCCTGCCGGTGGAGCGGTGTCGCGACGGCGCTCATGGGTTCATGCCGCTTCCGGCTGAACAGCCATGTCTTCGGTGCGCCAAGTGATTCGTACCGACGCGCCTTCCTCCGACGCAGCTTCGCCGCTGTTCGGACGAATGACGGTGACGAGTCCGCTGGGCGTATCAATCTGGTAGAGCCAGTGATTGCCCTGGAAGACGCGCATCTTGATGCGTCCGCCCATGCTGCAGGCAACCGAATCGCCGAAACTGATCTTCTCGGGACGCACCGTCACCCGCAACCTCTCCGCTGCAATGTGCGCCACCGGCCAGCGTCCATCGCCGATCACGGCAAAGGTCGTATCGCCCTGCCGCAACAATGAAGCGCCGAACACATTCGTCTTGCCGAGAAAGCTCGCGACGAACGACGTCGCTGGCCGCTCGTACGCTTCATGTGGCCGCGCAATCTGCTCGGCGCGTCCGGCATTCATCACGACGATGCGATCCGATAACGACATCGCTTCCGACTGGTCATGCGTGACCAGGATCGTCGTGGTGCCGATCGTGCGCTGGATCTGCCGCAGCTCGATCTGCATCTCTTCGCGCAGCTTCGCGTCGAGATTGGACAGAGGCTCATCCAGCAGCAGGATGCGGGGCTTGATGACGAGCGCGCGTGCGAGCGCAACGCGCTGCTGCTGCCCGCCGGACATCTTGCGCGGGTAGCGGCCCGCGAACGCCGAAAGTCCGACCAGATTCAGCGTCTGCTTGACCCGGGTCTCGCGTTCGCCCTGAGGTACGCGCTGCATCTCGAGGCCGAAGGCAACATTCTCCGCAGCGGTCATGTGCGGAAACAGCGCATAGCTCTGGAACACGATGCCCAGGCCGCGTTGCGCCGGCTTGATCTTTAGCAGGTCGCGCCCTTCGAGTGTCACCGCGCCAGAGGTGGCATCGACGAATCCCGCGATCATCTGCAGCGTCGTCGTTTTTCCGCAGCCCGAAGGGCCGAGCAGCGAGATGAACTCTCCCTGCTCGACCGAGAACGACAGGCTGTCAACCGCCGTATGGTCGCCGAACTTCTTGCTTAGCTTGTCCAGAACGAGGAAAGACACGGCGCGGTCCCCCCTGTCTTGCCGCGTCGTGCCTAGCGCTCCACCTCGCGATTCCAGCGCTTGGTCCACTCGTCGCGGTTCTCGTTGATCGTGTTCCAGTCGAAGTTAACGAGTTTGGCCGCGCGATCGCCGATCGGCGCGATCTTCAGCTTCTCGTTATCGACTTTGGCCTTCTTGTTGACTGGACCATAGCCATATTCGAGCGCGAGTATTTCCTGGAACCTGGGTTCGATCATCGCTCTGACGAACTCGCTAGCCAGCGGCGACGCGTTCGGCTTCGCAACCGGACAGATCGAAGCCACCAGCGTGATCGTGCCTTCTTTCGGGTAGACGAAATCCACGGGAAAGCCGGTCACTGCAAACGAGTGCACGCGGCCGCTACCCCACACGGCGATCACCGCCTGTCCACTCTGAAAAAGCTCGGTCATCTTGCCGGGCGACGGCTCGTACGCGAGAACGTTGGGGTTGACCTGCTCCTTCATCACCTTGAAGCCCGGCTCGATTTTCTTCTCGCCACCGCCGTTCATGCGCGCGAATTGCACCAGCGTGTACAGGCCGTAGGTGTTGTTGATCGGTGGAATGACGAGCAGCTTCTTGTACTTCGGGTCCTTCAGGTCATTCCACGAAGTTGGCGCCGCCCAGCCCTTTTCCTTGAAGTACTTCGTGTTGTACATGATCCCGGTGCCGACCAGCCCGATGCCGACTGCTTTGTTGTCCTTGTACTTGGCGCTGTCGTAGATGTCCGCCACGGGCAAGCCCTTTATCGGTGCGCAGAATCCAAGGGCGATCGCCTGATACATCGGCCCGTCATCGACGATCGCGACGTCGATCTGCTGGTTGCCTTTCTGGGCTTGAAGCTTGGCCAGTGTGTCGGTCGAGTTACCGGCAACGTACTCGATCTTGACCTTGTGCTTCTGCTCGAAGGCAGGGAAAACTTCCTTGCGAAGCGTCTGCTCGAACGATCCGCCGTAGCCGGCAACGTAGAGCGTCTGCTGTGCCTGGACAGCGGCCGCGCTCATAAGCGCCATCGCCGCTACCAGAATTCTGAATCCAGTGCCGCAAGTCATTTCACCTCCAAGGAATTTGCGCGGGATCGCGCTGGGGCACTATTCCGCTCCGGCTTCCCCTTTGCGTCAAGCCGGGTTACCCAGAATGATGTTGTTGTCTCGTATCACACAGTCTAGGCTGATCGTGCTTGCTCTCGGCTGCTAAGCGCAGCTAGCCCAGACGCAGCTTGCTCGCGCGTGCCGCCGCACAGCGCTCGCGAAAGGCCGCGCTGTACGGATCGATGGCGCCGAAGCGCTCGGGGGCGAAATCACTGACGTCCACATCCGCCGGCTCACCCATCACGAGGTTCGCGACCGCTGCACCAATGCCGCCCGAGGCCGACACGCCGGTGCCACAGCAGCCTCCTGCGATGTAGAAGCCTTCCAGCGCTCCGCTTTGACCAATCAGAAACCGACCGTCGGGCGTGTAGGTCGACAGACCAGTGATGTGATGCGCGAGCGGCAGCGCATCAAGTTGCGGAATGTAGGCGCGCAATGTGACCGCGTGTTCGCTTAGCACGGTCCACTCGTCGCTCGCATCCGACAGCGGAAAATCGGCGATGTCGGCCGGAAGCATGCGAGCGTCGTACGTGCGCGACTGCGGTTCCTGCACGCCGATTAGCAGTCCGCCGACTTCGGGTCGTGCATAGGCGCGCGCATCGGGCAGGTAGACGACCGGGTGGTCGCGCGGCCACTCGGCTTGCGGTGCGGTGATGTAGTAATGACTGCGCACCGGTGCGGTCCCAATCGAAATCCGCGCGGCCTTAGCGAGGTTGATCGCCCATGCGCCGGCCGCGTTGACAACCACGGCGGCGTGTACCGGTCCGGTGTCCGTCTGAACCCCAGTCACTCGATCCTCGGCTTCCAGGATTGCACCAACAGACGTGCGCACACGGAAACGAACACCCTGCGCACGCGCTGCGCGCGCATACGCAGTGGCCAACCGGTACGCATCGACGTAGCCATCGTCTTCGACATAGGAAATCCTGCTGGCGCCGGAGGCATCAAGCCATGGCACGAGTTCAACCGCTTCAGTTTCGTTGATGTTGCGCAGCTCGATCCCGGAGTCGGTGAGCATCCGATCCATCTTGATCAGGTCCTCTGCGCCGCTCGCGCTACGGGCCACGCGCACGCTGCCGACCCGGCGAAAGCCGACGTCCTCACAGAGAGCGGATTCGAGTTCGGCGATGGCGTCGCGGGTGCGGCGAACCATTGCCATCGTCGGTGCGTGCAGCCTGCCGCGCGCAACGAGGCCCGCGGAACGGGAGGTAGCGCCCGACCCGAGTTCGTTCCGCTCGAGCACGAGCACATCGGTGACACCCTTGCGCGCCAGGTGCCAGGCAATGCTGCAGCCGAGCACACCGCCGCCGACAATCACCACCGCCGCGCGATCGACACTGCTTGCGCTCATGCGTCGAAGACCCGGACGCGGTTGCCGAGGATCCGGACGCGCAACGGGCTACCCTCTTCGAGTCCCAGCTCGGAAATGCTGTTCAGCGACAGGAACATCGTCACCGACTGGCCGAGATCGTCGGCGGCGACGCGCGCGAGACAGTACGAGCCCAGGAAATCGATCTTTTGCACCGTGCAGTCGATCGTCGCGTCGGCGGTTTCCCCGGGCACGATGTCTTCGGGCCGCAGGTAAACGCGCACTGCAGCGCCAGGTGTCTTCGCATCCACCGGGCAGTCGACCGTGTGATTACCAATGCGCACGCGGCCCGGAGCCTCGATGATGCCGTCAAGCACGTTGGCCTTGCCCACGAAGTTCGCTGCAAATGGCGTCGCCGGCTCGCGGTAGATCTCGCGCGGACTCCCGACCTGGTTGATCACGCCGTGGTTCATTACGACGATGCGATCGGCCATCGTCAGAGCCTCCTCCTGGTCGTGGGTCACCATGATGGTGGTCACGCCGAGCCGCCGCTGCAAAGCGCGAATCTCGTGGCGCAGGTGCAGCCGCACGATCGCATCCAGCGCAGAAAGTGGTTCGTCCAGCAGCAGCAGCCCGGGAGACGTCGCCAGCGCACGCGCCAGCGCCACGCGTTGCTGTTCGCCGCCCGAGAGATGGTTTGGATATTTGGAGCCCGCGTTCGGCAGCCCGATCAGGCCGAGGAGTTCGTGCACTCGCCTCGCGATGGCGTCGGCCCGCACGCGCCTGCTGACAAGACCGTAGGCGATGTTGTGGAACACGGTCAGGTTCGGAAACAGCGCATACGACTGAAACACGATGCCGTAGTCGCGCTCGGTGGCAGGCAGTGCCGAAACATCGCGCCCGCCCTGCCGGATCGTCCCAGCGGTTTGCCGCTCAAGTCCTGCGATGATGCGCAACAGTGTTGTCTTGCCGCAGCCTGACGGTCCGAGGAAGCACACAAATTCGCCGTTGTGTATCTCGAGGCTGATATTGCGGAGGGCGAGGAACTGACCAAAGGCCTTATGTATGCCCTGCAACGACAAGTAAGGCTCGCGCAGATCGAGCGCGTCTTCGGCGCTTGCACATGGTCTATCACCCACGGAAGACAGCGTTCGCGTGGTAATCATGGTCATAAGCCGTGCCAGTCTTCAAGAGCCCCGCGGATCGGCGCCGCGCTTATCGACAACGAGACGCCCCTCCTTTATTACAAGCAAGAGTTGACGAATGTTGTTGATGTCCTCAAGCGGATTCGCTTCTACCACGATGAGATCCGCCAACTTGCCAACCTCGACAGTGCCAAGTTCATCGGCCGCTCCGCAAATCGCGGCCGCATGTTTTGTTGCTGCGAGCAGCGTTTGCCAAGGCGTTGCGCCGTCCTTCACCCAAAGCCCCATTTCCAACAGAGCAGCGTCCTTTAATGGGCGGGAGTCGGAACCCAGCGCCATCTTGACGCCAGCAGTTAACGCCGTCTTAAACCATTTCGCGTGCACATCTGATGCTGCTTCGGCCCGACAGCAAAGCGACGGCGCAAGATTTCTGTGTTCGGTCCAGCGGCGTTCCCATACATTGGACGCCTGCCGAGGAGTCAAATGACTGACTGAGAGGGTCGGGACATACCATGTTCCGTGCTCGAGTAGCAGCTCAATACACTCGTCATCCATGATGTAGCCGTGTTCAACGCTATGTGCACCAAGTCGGATCGCGTTCTTGACGGACTCTGGATTCGTGGCATGCGCCATAACCTTGAACTCACGCTGCTTACAGATGGCAAATGCCGCCTGCAACTCGTCTTCAAGCAGAAATGAATGCCAGTGTCGATCCCATGCAGGACCCATGATGCCGCCCGAGAGATTAAGTTTGATATGGTCCACACCGTTCTTGATCTGTTCTCGAATCGCCTTGACGAAGCCATACGGTCCGTCGCATTCGAGGGCGTGCCCGGAATGCAGAAAATGGCCGGCGGTCGTAGTCAGAAAGTACCCGCTCGCATAGACGCGCGGCCCCACGTAGGGCCCGGATTCAAATGCACGCTTCCACGCGACATCCAGAAAATCGTGCGCGCCCGCACAGCGCACACCGACGATGCCTGCGTCCGTGAGCCCATCCATCAGCCGGCGACCGAACAGCGTAACTTGATCGACGAGCGGCATTTCGCCAAACGGGAAATAATCAGGATGAATGTGCACGTCCCAAAGTCCGGGCAGCAAGTACGCCCCTTTGAGATCGATCCTAGTGCAGTCACTTGGGAGAGGAGATGTGTTGCCGATATCGACTTGCGAAATGCGTCCCCGGTCTATGACCACAGTCGCATGCTCGCGCGGCAGCGGATCAACGCAATCGATCAGCGTTGCGTTTGTCAGCGCCCACCGCATATCCGCCCGCGCGCGGGCGCCGGCACTTTCAATCGTCACTCGGGTTTGAGCCCAATGCGCGCCGCGAGTGTTAAAGACCGTTCGGCTTCGCTCTTGATGAACTCGCCGAACTCCTGCGGCGCATTACCGACGACCTGAGCGCCGAGGTCGGTAAACCGCTTGTTGGTTTCGGAGGAACGCAGAATCTCGATAATCGCGCCGTGCAAACGGTCGATGACGGGCTTCGGGGTTTGTGCCGGAGCGAGAACGCCCCACCACGTTCCTGCAACGAAACCGGGCAGTCCGCTTTCCTCCATTGTTGGGACATCAGGTACCAGCGGCGAACGATCTCGCGCTGTGATAGCAATCGCCTTTAGCCGGCCACTGCGCACCGCAGGGAGGGCCGCAGTCACAGTATCGAACGTGTATTGCACTTCCCCACCCATGGCGCCCGCAAGAGACGGAGAGCTCCCCTTGTAGGGAACAGGCAGAGCTTCGACACCGGCCGTTAACTTGAATGCTTCGCCGGCAAAGTGGTTGGATGTGCCCCTTCCGAAGGTGGAATAGTTGACTTTGCCAGGGCTTGATTTGATCCACGCGGTCAACTCACCGACGTTGTTGGCGGGCACCGAAGGATTCGTCAACAGGAGAAACGGAACCCGACCCACCAAGGTGATGGGCTGAAAGTCCTTAAGCGTTTCATAGGGAACATTCTTGATCGTTGCACGGTTAGTTGCCACATCTGTGGCCGAGCCAAACAGAAGTGTGTAGCCGTCCGGATCACTTCGCGCCACGGAACCAGCTCCAATAGTGCCGCTCGCGCCGGACCTGTTCTCCACGATGACTGATTGACCCAACGTTCGCGTCAGCTGATCTGCCAGAATACGTGCGGCAATATCCGTACTACCGCCTGCCGGGTAACCCACAACCAGCTTGATTGGACGAGACGGATACTTCTCAGTCTGCGCCACGGCAGCTGGGTGGACACCCAACACGACTGCGGACACGAGCACAAATATTGATGCCCTGACTCTTCTATTCATAACTGACTATTGACGACCCATTCGTTTCATCTATTGACAGATCGTAACGCCAATGCCGACGCTTTCAAAAGGCGCTTCATGGGAGCGCGAGTCCCACTTGGAAGCGGACACATCATGTGACGGTGGTCGATCGCACCAGAAATGTGACCAAGCGTTGTGGGCTGAAATGCGCGCACCGGTGGATTCAGTGGTGGCCTAAGCGGGGAGGGTTCTCGTCATCCATTACTTGCGCGACGTCAGGGAGGAGGGTGACTCCGCGAATGTCAATGTATCTGCTGCGTAAGGCCGGCTCGTGGCTTACTCGCTCTTGCTGCGCTGATGCAGGTGGCGGCTACAAAGCATTGCGCCTTGTTCGTACGCGTCGGGCAGCGTGCTGAATTCAACGTCGTTGTCGCAGCGACTGCACTTCTGCAACAGGATCGGCGCAAGCTGTTGATCGAAGACAGACCGTTGCTCCTTAGTCAATGCGTCCAAACCTTTATGCAGATAGAGCCGGGCCACGCCAAAGGCCGACGACAATGGATCGATAATCCCCATCTCGCCGAGCATGCGCAGCGCGATTATGTTGTCGCTTAGTTGCAGATCGTCGCTCATGCTGCGCACCTCTCAAGACCACTTCATTGTTTCCGAGTCCGCCTCGCTCTAGTGGTGCTTATGAAGGCGCACCGAGCATATAAACTCGGCTCTTCAATAACAACCCGACAAACGGATTTAGATCAGCGTCAGGGTATATAAGAATCCGCTGGAATATTTAGGAAATACGAAGGCATCAGCCTCCTGTCTCCGCAGTCGTGTCAGCTTGCTGTTTAACCGTGAAGGACCAAACATGACCGTCGCACGCATTAGTGAAATCAGCAGCGTTAGCAAGAAAAGCTTCGAAGACGCAATTCTGCAGGGCGTGACGCGCGCAAACAAGACACTGAAGAACGTCAAAGGTGCGTGGGTCAAAGATCAGGAGGTGCAGATCGACAACGGCAAAGTCATCGGATTCAAGGTCATTTTGAAGGTGACGTTTGTCTTGACCGATTAAACGCCTTTTGTATCGGCTCGCGCGAGCACTAGATGCTGCCGCGGGCCAGTCGGGATGTGTCGATCTGTATAGCATCGCGGTCCCCGATCGAGTGCGCAACTTTTTCAGAGAGTGCAACTCGGCCGCGCCGGCGTGCGGTAACGCACATGCGAGCTCGCTATGGGTTCGACCGCACAACGCGCTCTACGACACCGTCAGTGTGCGTTCTGACCAAGCGGCTGAGGGTGCCTCGAATTATCAAAAGAGTTAATCTTATTGTTATCGTGCAGCCGCCCCCACTTCATTGTTAACCAAGGCATAGATCAGAAATGGGCAACATCGAATCAGTCTCGCATGAGCAGCGCGTGTTCCCACCCGGCGCTGACGTCGTACGGCAAGCCAACGTTTCGGGAATGGATGCGTACCGCGCGCTGTGCGCCGAGGCCGACCGCGACTTCACCGGCTTCTGGGCGCGGCTCGCGCGCGAACATCTTCAGTGGAGCAAGCCCTTCACGCAAGTGCTCGACGAGTCGGACGCGCCCTTCTACAAGTGGTATGCAGATGGCGAACTTAACGCTTCGTACAACTGTCTTGATCGCAACCTCACCAATGGCAACGCCGATAAGGTCGCAATCATTTTCGAGGCCGATGACGGCAAGGTCACGAAGATTACGTATCGGGAGTTGCATGCGAAGGTATGCCAGCTTGCAAATGGCATCAAGGCGCTTGGCCACGCAAAAGGTGAGCGCGCGATTATCTACATGCCGATGTCGATCGAAGCAGTCGTCGCGATGCAGGCTTGTGCGCGGCTTGGCATCATTCATTCGGTTGTATTCGGCGGCTTTTCAGCGAAGAGCGTGCAGGAACGCGTGATCGACGCCGGTGCGACGCTAATCATCGCGGCCGATGAACAGATGCGCGGCGGCAAGGCGATCGCGTTGAAGGCCGCGATCGACGATGCGTTTGCGATGGGTGGATGCGAGAAGGTTCGCAATGTGATCGTCTATCAGCGCACCGGCGGCA
>DATEOP010000147.1:0-2785 GCA_035274065.1 Burkholderiaceae bacterium | reverse complement strand
ACGAATTGCAATGACGAGGCGCGAATCTCCTCCTCAGTTGCCGGCGGCTCGAAATTGAAAAGAGTCTTGATGTTTCTACACATTGTCACTTCTCCCGCGAACCATGCGATCCTCAGTCCATCTTTCTCTAAAGGTTAAAGGTACAACGAACCAACGATGCCGGCTTCACTGCTCTTAGGCGACCTGTCGGCTACGAACGCGTTGGGGCACTCGCTTGCCGACGCCATGGTCGGGAATTGGGATGCGATCGGCGTGTCGGGATTCCACATCAACCTCTCTGGCGACCTAGGCACCGGTAAGACAGCGCTGGTGCGCGCAATGCTGCGCCGACTAGGGGTGGCGGACGCAGTGAAGAGCCCTACGTTTGCACTACTTGAACCTTATACTGTTTCGAGCTTAGACTTCTACCACTTTGATTTTTATCGGCTTAAGGGGCCCGGCGAGTTCGGTGAAATGGGGTTTCGGGAGTTGTTCGGATCCGGTCGGATTTGCGCCGTCGAGTGGCCGGACCGTGCCGGGCCACGACTGCCCACCGCCGATATCTCTCTTGCGTTAACCGTCGATGGCGACGGAAGACTGGCAGCGATCAGCACGGCAAGCGAACTGGGCGAAATATGTCTGAGGAAAGCGATGAAGTTCGAAGCGAACGCCGGCGATTCATCGCCGCCGGCACCGGCACGCTCATCCTCGCGTTAGCGCATCACGACATTGCACTCGGCGCAACGCTGCTAGCGGTGCGTGTGTGGCCGGCCGAGGACTACACCCGCGTAACGCTCGAGCATGACGGCCCGCTCACCTTCTCTCACTTTATGGTACGGGATCCGGCATACCCGCTGCGGCTGGTCGTGGAAATCGATGGGCTGGATCTGACGCCGACCTTGAAGGAACTGGTCGGCAAAGTCGAAGCGAATGACCCGTACATCGCACTGGTGCGAGTCGGACAGAATCGCCCGAAGGTCGCGCGCCTTGTAATCGAGCTCAAAGAGGACATCAAGCCGCAGGTGTTTTCGCTCGAGCCGGTCGGGCCTTATCAGCACCGCCTGGTCATGGACCTGTATCCGGTGAACCCGCCCGATCCGCTCCTTGCATTGCTGCGCGAGCGCGCGCCGGGCAAAGGGCCCGCCGTGGTCCAGCGGCCGCAGGAGCAGGTCAAGCCAGCCGACGTGCAGCGCGTTGTCACCGTCGCCATCGATCCAGGTCACGGAGGCGAGGACCCGGGCGCGGTCGGCTACGGAGGCACGCACGAAAAGACGGTCACGCTGGAGATCGGCCACCGGCTGCGAGATCTGATTGCGGCTGAGCCACAGATGCGCGTGGCGATGACGCGCGAGGGTGATTTTTTTGTGCCATTGCGTACGAGGGTCGCGAAGGCGCGAGCCGTGCACGCAGATCTGTTCGTCTCGATTCACGCCGATGCCTGGATCAGGCCCGACGCGCGCGGTTCATCGGTCTTTGCGCTGTCGGAACATGGAGCATCGAGCAGTGCAGCCGCGTACTTGGCGAAGAAAGAAAACAACGCGGATCGTGTCGGCGGCATCAACCTGGCGTCGAAAGATCGGCAGCTGCAGCGTGTTCTGCTCGACCTATCGACCACCGCGCAGATCAATGACAGCCTGAAGCTTGGCGGCGCCGTGCTACGCGAACTCGAGCGCATCAACCGTCTACATAAACCGAGAGTCGAACAGGCCGGCTTTGCGGTTTTGAAAGCGCCTGATATCCCGTCGATCCTGGTCGAGACGGCCTTCATCAGCAATCCCGAAGAGGAAAAGCGGCTGCGTGACGATGAATATCAGGATCGAATGGCGCGAGCGATTCTTGCCGGCATCAAGCGCTATTTCGCGAAAAACCCTCCGCTGGCCCGCGGTCCGCTGACTTGATCCGTTAAACGGTGCGTCCGCGCTTGCGGCGCAGCAGTTTCACGAAGGCTGCGAGCACCAGCGGCCCCACGACCGCTCCGATACCGACGATCAAGATTAAACCGAGGTTGTCGCGAACCAGCGGTATGTTGCCAAACAGATAGCCGCCGTAGACCAGCGAGACGACCCACACGCCAGCGCCAAGCATGTTGAAGAACTGAAACCTATGGAAGTCCATGCCAGAGGCACCAGCAACGAGTGGCGCAAACGAACGCACAACGGGCACAAAACGCGAAATCATCACCGTTTTGCCCCCGTGCCGCTCGAAGAATGCGTGCGTCTTCATCAGCGCTTGCTGATCGATCCAGCCGATCGTCCCGTCATAAATCTTTTTCCCGAGCCACGCACCAATGAAGTAATTGAGCGTATTACCCAGCACTGCGGCTGCGGCGATGATGACCACCAGCAGATGAACATTGAGGCCCTTGAACTCGACCGCCGGAAGCGCGGCAACTGCACCGGCAACGAACAACAGTGAGTCGCCCGGCAGAAATGCCATGAACACCAGGCCGGTTTCCGAAAAGAAAATCGAGAACAGGACAACGTAAACGAGGATCACATTGCGCTCGACGATCGTCGCCAGAAAGCGATCGGTCGCGGTGAACAGATCGAGCCAGTTGATGCCTTCCATCGGAGCAATGCAGCGGCGCGAACGCGCGGGGCCGGAGGTGCGAGCAGCGCGGGATCATACGTGAGCAGCGAGCCCGCTTACGCGATAGAGATCGAACCGCAGGCGCCACATTCATATAATCACCGCCATGAGTGCCACGCTTCGTCGCGCAATTCGTCCGCTGGAAGATGCACTGATTAGCCAGATCGCTGCCGGCGAAGTTGTCGAACGGCCGGCGTCGGTGGTCAAGGAGCTGCTT
>DATEOP010000146.1:0-5226 GCA_035274065.1 Burkholderiaceae bacterium | reverse complement strand
GTTGCGCGAGTGATGACGCGCGCCACCATCGCAGGTTCTTCACCGACGATTGCCGCCAACCGCCCGCCAATCTTCAACTGGCTCGTCAGCGCCGGGGTGACGATCGGCAAAGATCCGGTAACAACGATCACGTCATAGAGTGCGTCGCCGCCCGGCTCGCGACTTCCATCTCCCAGCTGCACACGTACATTGTGCACGCCGGCGCGGCGCAGATTGGATTCAGCAAATTCCTTGAGACGCGGTTCGATCTCTATCGACACCACGTCGTCCGCTTTGTGCGCCAGCAACGCTGACATATAGCCTGAGCCGGTACCGATCTCGAGCACCCGCTCGTTTGATCGGATCGTGAGCTCCTGCAGGATGCGCGCCTCCATTTTCGGTGACCACATAAGTTCCCCGCTATCCCACTCACCGATGCGAAGTGGTATCTCCATGTCGGCGAACGCAAGCGCGCGGTACGCAGGCGGCACAAACTCCTCGCGCCTGACGATGAATAGCAGATCGAGCACCGATTGATCCAGCACGTCCCAGGTTCGCACCTGCTGCTCAACCATGTTATGGCGTGCCTTTTCGATGTCTAACTTCGGGTGCATGTGCTCGTCTAGCGTCGATATGAAAGCGCAGCGCGAAAGTTTATCAGCGGCCAACGACTAATCCATGCAGTTCACGCTGCAGTATCTGCAGTCCATCGCATCGAAGCGCTGTGGCAAGCTACCAGCAAACAAAGTCAGCGAAGAAATCGATGATTCCTAACGTGCTCACCATTGCAGGCGTGGATCCGTCTGGCGGTGCCGGTATCGTGGCCGACATCAAGGCGATCAGCGCACAGCGCGCGTACGCGTGTGCGGTGGTGGCAGCGTTGACAGCGCAGAACACGCGCTCGGTCACTGGAGTGCTGGCGATCGAGCCAGCTTTCGTTCGCCAGCAGCTCGACACTTTGTACAGCGACGTCCGTATCGATGCGCTCAAAATTGGGATGGTTGGCGAGCGCTCGGTGATTGAGGTGGTAGCCGACCGGCTAGCCGCGCAGTCCACACCGCATCGGGTACTGGACCCGGTGATGGTTGCTAAAAGCGGCGACGCGCTGCTCGACAAGTCGGCTATTGGCGCTCTGCGCGAAACACTGCTGCCGCTGGCGACCATCATCACGCCGAATCTGCCGGAAGCGGGTGTGCTGCTGCAAGCTCGTCCTGTCGAGACAATCAAGGAAATGTATCGCGTTGCCGAGCGGCTGCGCGAGCTGATGCCGCACAGTGGCGCGCGCTGGGTTTATCTGAAGGGTGGACACTTGCCGGGCGACGATGCGTTCGACTTGCTGACCGATGGCGATCGCATGATCGAACTGAACGAACCACGCGTCGCAACCAAAAATACGCATGGAACGGGTTGCACCCTTTCAGCGGCGCTTGCGGCGCTGCTGCCACAGACGGCCGATGTGCCGGAAGCAGCGCGCAGAGCCAAGGCGTATCTGACGGGAGCGCTGCGTAACGCTGACCAGCTTTCGGTCGGCTCGGGCCACGGACCAGTGCATCATTTTCACTCATTGTGGCGGCCCGCCGCATGACATAATGCGCGCCCTCGGCGGATTAGCTCAGCCGGTTAGAGCAGCGGAATCATAATCCGTGTGTCCGGGGTTCGAGTCCCTGATCCGCCACCAAGATACCTATGCGCATGCGTGCAAGAATCACTTCTCTGTTGATCGGATTTGCGCTGCTGGGATGCCAGTCGACCAATCGGCTGCCGGACGGCTCGATGCTGGGCGTGATGACGACGCAGCAACTGCCACTGGTGCAGATTGACGGCAAGGAGCGACGGCTGGCTCCCGGTGCTCGCATCATCGGCGCCAATAACGCATCGATCACACCGAATCAGGTGCCCGCCAACAGCAAGGTCCGTTACCGAGTCGACGCAACCGGCCTTGTAAGCCACGTGTGGCTGCTTCCGCCTGAGAGATAGAGTCGGTCCGTCAGCAGCTCACTGTCTGCGCATCTACCGAATTCCGTGACAGCGAACCAGAAGCTTTACATCCGCACGTTCGGCTGTCAGATGAACGAGTACGACTCGGCAAAGATGGCCGACGTCCTCCACGCCTCTGAAGGCCTCGTCCCGACCACTGACGTAGCGCAAGCTGATGTGATCCTGTTCAACACGTGTTCGGTGCGCGAAAAGGCACAGGAAAAGGTCTTCTCGGATCTTGGGCGCGTTAAGCACCTGAAGCAAAACAATCCCAATTTGCTGATTGGCGTCGGAGGCTGTGTGGCGAGTCAGGAAGGCGCTTCGATTGTTGCGCGCGCGCCATACGTCGATCTGGTCTTCGGACCGCAAACGTTGCATCGATTGCCTGAGCTGATTCGCGAACGCCGTGCCACCGGCCGCGCGCAGGTGGACATCTCGTTTCCGGAAATCGAGAAGTTCGATCACATGCCGCCGCCGCGAGTCGAAGGCGCAACGGCATTCATATCAATCATGGAAGGGTGCAGCAAGTACTGTAGCTTTTGCGTCGTGCCTTATACGCGGGGCGAGGAAGTTTCGCGTCCGCTAGACGACGTGCTGATCGAGGTCGCGGATCTTGCTGGGCAGGGCGTGAAGGAGGTGACGCTGCTCGGGCAGAACGTCAACGCGTATCGAGCGGAAGCTAACGACTTCGCCACTCTGCTTGAATACGTGAGTGAAATTCCCGGGCTCGAGAGAATTCGCTATACGACGTCGCACCCGAAAGAATTCACACCGAGGCTGATTGAGCTTTATGGGCGTTTGCCGAAGTTGGTCAGCCACGTGCACCTGCCCGTGCAGTCGGGTAGCGATCGCGTGCTGGCTGCCATGAAGCGCGGCTATACAGTGCTCGAATACAAGTCGATCGTGCGCCGGTTGCGGGAGCTGCGACCTGGTATTTCGATTTCGTCTGATTTCATCGTCGGATTTCCAGGTGAAAGCGAAGACGACTTCGAGCAGACAATGCGGCTGATCGACCAGATTGGTTTCGATGCCAGCTTCAGCTTTGTCTATAGCAAGCGGCCGGGCACGCCAGCGGCCGACCTGCCAGACGGCACACCGCATGCGATCAAGCTCGCGCGGCTGGCGCGGTTACAGATGGCCGTCAACGCGAACGCTGAGCGAATCGGTGCGGCAATGGTCGGTTCGATCCAGTGCGTCTTGGTTGAAGGCCCGTCGAGAAAAGCGGGATCGGGCAAAGCGGACGAGCTGATGGGACGAACTGAAAACAATCGCATCGTGAATTTTGCGGCCGGTCCCAACGGGATGCGGTTGGTAGGCGGGATGCTTGAAGTCCGTATAACTCATGCTTTGCCGCATTCGCTGCGAGGGGAACTTTGCCTGCTCGAGCCGGCTCTGACAGCGTGCGACGAACTGCCGTTAGAGGCGACGAAACACTCTCAATGAGACCGCCTCGCGCGCTACGATCAGCGCCCTTTGCCGGGCCGATGCCGGCGATTGCAATCTAAGGCGCTTATGTCGCCAGGCCGTAAGGGAGACACGATGATTAGCGTTGCAAGGGTGCATGGCGTTTCGCGCGTTGCCATCACTTTAAGTGCGCCGCTGTTGGCAGCGATGCTGTCGGCGTGCGCGACGTTGCAGTCTGCAGTAACTGACGTACGCAGCGCACCGCCGCCGCCCGCGGCGTCGGCGATGCCGACGGCATCGCCGACCGCGCCAATATCGCCCACAGCGCCCGGCACGTCACCAACGCCGGACGCGAGGCCTGCTGCCGCAAGCGCCGCTGCACCGGGTGCCGCAGCGTCAGCTCCGGGCGCGCCGCGCCCCTTTGCCGAAGTCATCAAGGATGCGAAGCAGGTCCCGGGCTTTCTGCCGATATGGCAGAAGGACGACCGCACGTGGATCGAGATCGCGCCCGAGATGTTGGACAAGCCGTTCTTTCTGTCGATCAACATGAGTCGTGGTATCGGTGAACGCGGACTGTTCGCCGGTTTGATGGGGTCGTGGTATGCGACCGGCGGCGAGTATGTGGGACAGTTTCGCAAGGCGGCCGGCAACGTTCACCTGCTTGCGAAAAACACGACGTTCATCGCTCGCGCGGGTTCGCCGGAAGAGCGCTCGGTCAAGAACAGCTTTTCCGACAGCCTGCTCGCGTCGGCGCCGATTATCAGTGCGCCGCACCCCGAGAGAAAATCGATTCTGGTTGATGCCAACGCGCTGTTGATGACGGACATGCCGCGCGCGTCTTACGTAATCGAGCGTGCGTATCGAAATTCGTTCTCGTTCGACGCCCGCAACTCGTTTATCCAATCGGCCAAGGTGGACGCGGATCGCACGGTGTTCGATGTCACAGCGCACTACGCGCAGCCTCGTATACCGGTGCCAGCTCCTCCGCCGCCTACGCCGGGGGCGATGCCGCCGCCGTTCTATCCGCCGCCGATCGTGCTTGAGGACCCGCGTAGCCTATTTTTGGGGTTCCTGTACACATTCACCAAGCTGCCGGAGAGCCCGATGCGCCCCCGATTGGCGGATTCGCGCATCGGCCACTTCGGCACCGCCAAGCTTGACTTCAGCGATGAGTCGAAGTTTCTGCCGGTCCGCTGGTACGTTCAACGCTGGCGGATGGAAAAGAAGGACCCCAGTGCTGCCGTGTCCGAGCCGGTCAAGCCGATCACGTTCTATCTCGGCAACGAGATTCCTGAGAAATACCGCGAGCCGATCCGGCAAGGAATTTTGGAGTGGAACAAAGGTTTCGAGCGCATTGGCTTCAAGGATGCGATCGTCGTCAAGCAGCAGCCGGACGATGCCAACTATGACCTTGGTGAAACGCAGTACTCATCGGTGCGCTGGATGGCGACGGCGACACCTTCGTTCGGTGCAATCGGCCCTTCGCAGGTCGACCCACGCACCGGAGAAATTCTCGACGCGGATATCGGCTGGGACGCGAGTCAGGTACGTAACATCCGCGCCTTGAAAACCGAAGGCGTCGTGACGTATACGCCGATGTATGACGCGGTGTCCGGCGAGCTCAGCCGCGCGAGCGCTGCGGACGGTCATGTTCACAACCGCTTTTGCAACCGCATTGAACACGCTTCGCGTGAAATGGGCTTCGCGCTGTCGCTGCTCGAAGCACGCGGTGAGCTCGATCCTGATAGTCCGCAAGCCGAGAAGCTGGTATTCGACTTCCTCAAGGATGTGACGATGCACGAGGTCGGCCACACGCTGGGACTGCGTCATAACTTCCGCGCGTCGACCGCCGTCAATCTGCAGCAG
>DATEOP010000145.1:0-3372 GCA_035274065.1 Burkholderiaceae bacterium | reverse complement strand
CGCTTCGACGGTAGCTCGCAGCTCGATCACCGCCACGGTGAACTGTTCATCGGTTGAAGACGCGACGTCCGACAAGGTGCGCGCGAGCGCAAAGGTGTGCTTCTCGAGCGCATTTGCCGCGGCGGAAACGTCTTTCAACGTTTGGTCGGCTTGCTTGATGGCTGGCGGAAGCTGACTCCCTGTGGTTTCGACCAGCTGCGCAAACCGACTTCCCGCACGCCCGACATCTGCCGCAGCCGAATTCATCGTAACCAAGGTTTTGTCGAGATCCTTCATGCGTTGATTCAGCCCTGCAGTCAGATCCCTGATGTTGGCCAGAGAGGATGTGACAGCGGCCCGATTTTCCGCAGTCAGCAGCAGGTTCAGGTTTTCGAGCGTCTCGGCAGCGATATCGCCAATGCGGCCGACTTTGCCGGCAATTGCGTCGAAGCTGGATTCGCCCTCGGCGATAACTGGATACGACTGCCCGTCGGCGATCTCTGTCAGCGGCGGGCCAGCGGGCTCGGGTGTAATCAGCGTGATTCGAGCGATGCCGGTCACGAAGTTGCGCACAACGATTGCCACCGTGTTCTTACGGACCGGAGCGCGCGGGTCGGTGCGGATCGTGACGCGCACGCGATTGATTTTCTCCGTCAGCAGATCGTAGTCCTCGACGCGACCGATCTTGATCCCGCGCATGTCGACATCGGCACCGATCTGGAGTCCATCGAGCGGTTGTCGCTCGAAGTAGATCGTGTAGTACTTGAAATCGCCGCGGCCGCCGGCGCGATTCAGCCAGACGACGGCTGCGATCAGTGCCGCGACCAGCACGATCAGCGCGATTCCAACGTACGTGTATTTGGCTTCTGCTTCCATCGCTAGCCTATGCAAAACTACTGCGCGTCCCGATGTTGTATGCGGTGCTGAACGTGAACGGGCGCGCCAACGCTCGTCGACACGACCTTGGGCCTGCTCGCTACGTTTTTCATACGACTGGGCGGATTCTACGAGACGGTCTCGCCGTCAGGCTCGACCATCGTGCGAACCGAAAAGTACGCTTTGATCCATGGGTTGTCGGAATGCAGTATCTCGTCAAGCGCGCCATCGGCTAGGACTTTTCCTCCGCCCAGCACGATGATGCGATCCACGACCGTGAGTAACGTATCCAGATCATGCGTGACCAGAAACACCGTGATGTTGAGGTCGTCCACCAGCGAGCGCACCAGGTGATCGAAGGCACGCGCGGTGGTCGGATCGAGTCCCGACGTGGGCTCGTCGAGAAACAGTACCTCGGGCTCGAGCGCGAGAGCACGCGCAATTGCAGCGCGCTTGCGCATGCCACCGGACAGCTCACTCGGCATTTTTTCGGCCGCATCAGCGCCCAGACCCGCCTGCGCCAGTCTCAGCTTGACCAGCGGGTCCAGCAGGGCAGGTGGAACTCGTGAATGTTCGAGTAACGGCACCGCAACGTTCTGTGCAACCGTCATCGAAGAAAACAGCGCACCGTCCTGAAACATCATCCCGAACCGACGGCGCATCGCGTTGAGCCTGTCCTCAGAGTCGCGCCACACGTCGGTGCCAAGCAGGCAAATTCTTCCCTCAGTAGGTCGCTGCAAGCCGATGATCTCGCGCAATAGCACCGACTTCCCGGTTCCGCTGCCGCCGATCAGTGCGGTCAGGGTGCCACGTTGCAATGTAAAGCTGACGCCATCGTGCACTGTCTGATCGCCGAAGCGCGTGACGACGGAATCGACTTCAAGAACCGTCCGCGATTGTTCTTTCATATGCCGAGTTCCTGAAAGAACACGGCGAAGCCTGCGTCGAGCAAGATGACCGAGACGATGCTTTGCACGACGGTTGACGTCGTTGCCATTCCCACCGCGCGCGTATCGCGGTCGACCGACATTCCCATGCGGCATCCGATCACCGCAATCACCAGCGCAAAAACGGGCGCCTTCACAAGCCCGACGAGCGGATGCGAAATGTCGAGCCCGTCACGCAGTCTCGTGATGAAGGTCGTCGGCGTGACATCCAGCATTGAATCCGCAACGATGATCGCGCCGCCCAGGCTCATCAGGTCGCCGATGAAAACCAGCAGAGGCATCGCGACCATCAGGGCGATCACGCGCGGCAGCACCAGAACATCCATCGGTGAGAGACCCAGCGTCCGAATCGCATCGGTCTCTTCAGTGAGCTTCATCGCACCGAGCTGCGCGGTAAACGCCGCGCCTGAACGGCCCGCCACGATCACCGCGACGATGATCGGCGCAAATTCGCGTGTCATGCCAATGCCGACGCCGTCGACAACGAAAATGTTGGCGCCAAACTGTTCTGCCTGCAGTCCCAGCAGGTACGTGAACACGATGCCGATCAATAAGGTGACAAGAGCGACGACAGGTATTGCGTTCAGGCACACCTGTTCGAATTGCACTGCAAGCTCTCGAACACGCAACGAATGAGGGCGCAACACGCTGTGCGCGAGGCCCGCCGCAGTTGCACCCAAAAAATTCATGTCGCCTATCAGGTCGTGGCCGACTTCGATCGCACGACGCCCGATCATTTCGATGATGCGCTCGCGATGGTGTTCGGTTGGCGCACGTGCTGCGTCGAGGCGCTTGCGTACCTGTTCGACGATGCGTAGCTCGTTTTGCCCGAATCCGGTGAGCTGCGCATTCAGCGTGCCGGCCGACTGTATGTAGTTGAGCAGCGCAAGCGCGCAGGCTGAATCAATCTCGCTGACTTTGCTGCCGTCAATGATCAGCTTCGGGGGAAGCTGCAGGTCCGATAGGCGATGAATGATGCGATCGATGAACTGCAACCGCCAGCTACCGGTCAGGCGAAGGGTTGCCGAACCCGACCCATCGGCGGCTAGGACGGCGTCAGGCGCGACGCTCGGGTCGCGCTCTGCGTCGTCATCGCCGGAAATCACGCCGCCAACAGTTGCCGCAACACAAACGGCAGAATGCCACCGTGCTTGTAGTACTCGACCTCAATCGGAGTGTCGATGCGAAGTTTGATCGTGACCTTCTGCGTCTTGCCGCCTGGGCTTTGAATGACCAACGTCGCGTCCTGCTGCGGTTTGATGGCGCCCTCAAGGCCTTCGATACTGAATATCTCGTTGCCGACCAGTTTCAGCGTCTGTGCACTGTCACTGCCAAGAAACTGCAGCGGCAGCACGCCCATGCCCACCAGATTGCTGCGATGAATACGCTCGAAGCTGCGCGCGATGACCGCCTTGACGCCGAGAAGTTGCGTGCCTTTTGCCGCCCAGTCACGAGAAGATCCGGTGCCGTACTCTTCGCCGCCAAATACGACCGTGGGTACGCCTTCGTCCATGTATTTCATTGCGGCGTCGTAGATCGACATCAGCTCGCGCGATGGCTGGTACAGCGT
>DATEOP010000144.1:0-15464 GCA_035274065.1 Burkholderiaceae bacterium | reverse complement strand
CTAACTCTGACGATAAACAGAATGTTGTTTGTGATCAGCTGAAGGCTAAGTGCGCACTACTGCTCACTTGCTGCGTTCGCGATAATTGTGACGATGTGCACTCGGCGCAAAGCATGAACTGGTTGCGCACGTGGCGAGCGGAACCAGCGGTTAGCTCAAGCTTCATAGCTCGCAACTATGTCTGCAATTGTGCGCGATCGCAACCGACCGAAAGGTCAGCTTCTGGCCGATTTCGCCGAAGCATTAATCATCGTCGAACTCACCGAGCTTCAGCCGTGCCACGAGGTGACGTTTTTAGCCCGTCTCACGGCAAAGCAGACGTCTGAGGATTTACCGCGACGCGGCTTTTCCGAGGTCGATGTCGACCATGTGATACCAGCCTGGACTGAACGCGTTCTCTCGATACCCGATCAGCCAAGGCTGACTCATGTATGAGAAGACGCGGTGCACGGTCGTCTTCTCAGGCAGATATGCGACAGCGAGGCGCTTCGCCTTATCGAATAGAGCGTCCCGCTCATCGCCGTCGGGCATCAAGAGGATCTTTTCGTAAAGCGCATTGAATTCGGGCAAGTTGAAGCGCGACATATTGAAGCCACCGGCGGATGGCCCGTACAGCCGCGTGAGGGAGTCGAGGCCATCCGGCACGAACGCGCCGTAGCCCAGCTGCCACATCATCAGCTTGCCCGCACGTCCGTTCTTTGCGTTCTCCTGCCACTGCGCGGGCTTGAACTCGACTTTGAGTCGCAGTGCAGACATATCGCGCTCGAATAGTTCATTGTTCTGGCGCGAGATCTGCGAGCTTTCAGTCGCCATTTTGAGCACGAGCGGTTGGCCGCTCGGCAGATCACGCCAGCCATCGTCATTGCGATCGATGTAACCGAAGAGGTCCAGCAAGGCGTTGGCGCGCGCCACATCGTATTCGCCGTTCTCACTGCGGAACGCTGGATCGAATCCCCGCAGATTAATGGAAATCGGCGACTGCGCGACGACGCCCTGGCCGCCTCGAACGAGGCGAATATTCTTCTCCAGGTCCATTCCGAGACCGATGGCGCGTCGCAGCGCCACCTTGTCCGGCGTGTAGCCGCCTACGATCGGGTCAGTCATGTTGAAATACAGATAGCTAACGTTTTGCGTTGCAACCATTCGAGCTTGCACACCGCGGCGCTCGAGATATGGTGCAATCTTTCCGCCGGGAACGGCCAACCGCAGGAAGTCCGAGGGAACCTCGATCTGATCGATGCCGCCGTCGACGAACGTCAGCCAACGAGGCTGGTTCTCCGCGATGATCGATATCTCGACGCGATCTACCATCGGTAGTCGACGTCCGCGAAGCTTGTTGGCAATGGCCGCCGCGTCCGCATCATCCGCGGCGGGTTGTGCGTCGAAAAGCACTTCGCGGTAATCCGGGTTGCGGACCAGCACGATCTGCGACGAGCGGCGCCATGACGCGAGCATGAACGGTCCCGTACCAACCGGGTGTTCCATCGTGCGGTCGCCTTGAGCTTCAACGACTTCGCGTGCCAGTATTCCTTTGGCCGGCCCAACGAGGTATTGGACGAGTCTCGGTCGCGGCTCCTGAAGTCGAATCTGAAAGGTGTAGCGATCGATCTCGCGTAAGCCTTCGATCGACCGGTCGTAGTCGAAGGGCTTTTTCGACGCGAAGGCTTCCTTGCGCAGTGGCTCCAGTCCCTTGATTGCCAGTTCGCTCATCGAACTCCACTGGGGACTTCGAACGGCGGGATCCGCATAGCGTTTGAGGTTGAAAATGCAGTCGGCGGCAACGAGCTCGCGGCGCTGCCCCTTGAAGGCCGCGTCGGGCGTGAAGTAGATTCCGGGGCGAACGCGAATGATCCAGGTCCGAAAGTCGGCCGACCCTTCAGGCATTCGGGCAGCAACCAGCGGGCGGATGACCGGCGGCACAGCCAGATAGTCGTATTCGTACAGACTCTCGAAGATCTCAGACGCGAGGGTGTACGAGTAAGTGTCTCCGACGCGCGCGGGGTCGAAGCCATCTTCCGCGATCGGAAAGGCCACGCGCAATGTCTTCAGAGGTTCGGCGCCCAACGCACTCGGCAAGGCTGCGCAAAGGGTTACGGCAAGAATTAGTCGAACCACTTTCGATCAACCTCTGGATGGAAAATCGTGTCGGATCATGGCGGCGGCCCAAGCAGCATGATTGGTTGATGGAGTTGGACGTCGAAGATTAGATCGGGTCCCGATCCGTTTTAACGGCGTCAGGCTGGCCACGATGCACTTAAAGCGATCATGTCTAATCCCTTCGAACGCCCATGTAAGTTGCACTGAACACTAAAAGCAAGCAAGGTGTAACGAATGATGAATGCAAAGTTGCCGCACTAGTCGCCGTTCCACGGGAACACACATCCTCACAACCTGAAATATCGGGGCGACCTTGGCGGCGTGCGTGTCGACGCGCTTTACAGACTAGCAGTGCGCTGGAACGCCCCTTGATCTAACCCGCTGATTTGCAAAACCGTCTGCCCCGCGGCACGCGTCTTGCGTGCTGCCGCGTCGATCGGACGATCCGGGGCAAATTACTAGGGGCTCCCTTATGACCACTGCGCTACGCACAGCCTTCGCTCGTCACGGGGCCGGCTTCTTCATCGCTCTAGGAATGATGGCTTCAGGCCATGCAGCTCTGCTAGGTCCTAGCCCTTATCTCGGTACTGCAGATAGCCCCTTCTCGCCGTTCGCCGGTTTCAGCTATTTCCATTTTGAAGATTTCGAAGATGGGTTGTTCAATGTTCCCGGCGTGTCCGCTGCAGGAACTGGTTTGTGCATCGCAGGCACGTCCTGTTTTGTTGGCTCGGGCATTATCGACTCAGTCGAGAATGGTCAGGCGGGACATGATCACTGGGCGAGCGGCTCGATCACGTACATCTTCGACGCAGGACTTCTGGGTGCCCTCCCTAATGCGGTAGGCCTTGTGTGGACCGACGGGGTTAACTCGATCACTTTCGAGGCATTCGACGAATTCGGCAACTCACTCGGTACCTTAGTAGGCGCCCATGCAGACGGCAACTTCGCAGGTGGTACAGGCGAAGACCGTTTTTACGGCGTGACGCACTCGGGGGGAATTTCGAGGATTGTCATTAGCGACCCGAGCGGCATTGAGGTGGATCATTTGCAGTACGGACTGCGCGACACTCAGAGCGTGCCTGAACCCACCACCCTCGCGCTTCTTGCCCTCGGCGTCCTCGGTCTCGGCCTTAGGCGCCGCCGCAATTGGCGCTGAGCAGCGACTTGCGCAACTGAGAGGGCCTAACTTCGATGATGCGCACTCACTGTGATGATGTTCGGATGCCCTTGGACATTGTCACAGTTATCGCTGACGCAGCAACTGAACAATACAGTACCGCGTACTTAGCTCTTAACTAATCACAAGCAAAATTCTGTTCCTCGTCAGAGTCAACCAAACTCTTGCTGTGCCAAAGCTTGTCTGCTTTCGACGCGGGAATGCTTAGCTGGTTCATCTCGTGCTTGACAATTCACATAAGCGTCGAGCCGCGACTGCAGGAGAGCAAATGGACAATCGACTATTAACTGTGGTCAGGCGAACGGCAATGGCATTGGCTGTGTTCGCCGCGAGCCCGGCGTTCGGCGCGATCTTGTACGCCGAGAATTTCGAGGCCGATCCAACGGCGAGCTGGACGGTCAACAGTAGCCCCACTGACGCAGCAGCAAACTTCTTCTTCGACTACTCGACTGTTGGCATCTCGAGTGCACCGAGCGCGCTTGGCACTCGAGGCATGAAGCTGCAAGCGAATCAGCTCAGTGGCATCTTTGGGGGCATGAGCGTTTCCCCCAACGGACAGAATTTCGGCGGCAGCCACATCGTGAGGTTCGATTGGTGGGCTAATTTCAACGGGCCGTTTCCAGCAGGCGGAAGCGGGTCCACCCAGTTGTCGACCTTCGGCGTGGGTACGAGCGGAACGACGGTGCAGTGGCCCGCCGGCACTCAAGACAGTATATGGTTTGGGGCCACGGGCGATGGCAATTCCAGCTCCGATTGGCGCGCCTACTCACCCACCTCTCCAACGAGATATGCAGACACGGCGGCTGGCATCTATGCAGCCGGCGCATCCGCGGGCAGCAGCAACGCTGCCGATCCCTATTACGCGGGCCTTGGTAGCAATGCGGCTCCGGCGGCACAGCTTGCACTATTTCCCCAGCAAACTGGTGCAACGCTTGTCGGTTCGGCCGGCATGACCTGGCACAACGTCGAAATCGCTGTGGGGCTGTCGGATGTCACCTGGACAGTCGATGGTTTGCTCATTGCAACTGTCCCCCTGATTGACGATACGGTGAACACGGGCAATAACATTTTCTTTGGGCACTCCGACACGAATGCCACATCGAGTACCGATCCCAACGACGGTGCGTTGCTCTTTACCTTGATCGACAACATCAGTGTGACCGACAACGCCGTCACGGTCCCTGAGCCGGGGACACTCGCTCTTCTTACGCTCGGCCTTGCCGGATTCCTTTTGTTTCGCCGCAAGCTGTAATTGGTTTCGCCGTCGCAACACCCGCGGTCGCGGGCGTTGTTGTTTGGTGTTCACGCCCATCGTCAGTCAACTTCGCACCATCCGCGCAGTTGTAGATGCGACCATTGCGACGATGTGACAAAGTCCCTCTCGGCAAGTCACCGGCCTATGGAGGGGAAAGGGACCTTCACGCCAGTAGAAGGTTTTCAGGAGAATAGGGCCTTCCGCATTCTCAATAGGTGATAAGTCGCCTCTGGCCGGTGTGCGAACTTTGTTCCGATCAACCGCTAACCCGCATCGTCTGAATAATGTCTGAACAAACAAGTGCTAACTGGCTCGTTATTTCTTACCTGGGGTTGCGCAAGGCCGTCGGAGTCATTGGAATTGCACTTCCTTTCGCGCTGGCTTTTGGGAAAGTCATTTTCGAAGGGCCGGGGATTGAACCTTCGATCAGCAATTACTACTACACAGGAATGCGCGATGTCTTCGTGGGCGCCTTGTGTGCGATTGCTGTGTTTCTGCTGTCGTATCGCGGCTATGAACGAGCCGATGATATTGCCGGTGACGTGGCCGGCATCTGCGCGCTGGGAACAGCACTCTTCCCGACGACGCCGCATGTGGATATCACTCCACAACACACGTGGGAGGGTGTTCTGCATTTGGCGTTCGCTGCGGGTTTCTTCCTTGCGCTCGCCTTCTTCTCCTTAGTCCTGTTCCGTAAAACGGATCCGACGAAACCTCCGACGCGTCGGAAGCTGCAAAGAAATGCGATCTACACGTTTTGCGGCTACACGATTCTGATCTGTCTTGGGCTCATTGCCGTATTGGCGTTCGTATCGGACACGTCGCCGATAAAAGCATTTGATCCAATCTTTTGGCTCGAGGCTCTCGCTACGGTTGCGTTCGGCATATCTTGGTTCGTGAAAGGTGAGGCGATACTAAAAGACGAAACTTAGTTGTGGCGTCTGCGCCGAGACGTGGCGGAGCGTGACTAAAACGCATGACAGCTTGCCTATACCCCGTTTCGAGCCCAAAGAAAAAGCCCGCCGAGGCGGGCCTTTTTCATTGCATGCGATCGACTATGTAGCTTGACCGCTTTGACGCCGGACACAACTCGCCACGATCATTGCCAAGCCCAGCAATGCGAGCGTGCCAGGCTCGGGAACTTGACGACTGTCCAATATTCCATAGAAGTTCACGTGCGATAAACCACCGCCTTTTTCAAAAACATTGACGAACGTCCAGTCGTAGTCGCCCGAGGCCAGCAGAGTTTTCAGCGAGTAGACGAACCATTCGTCGGGCTCGTTGCCAGTGCCAAACTTGAAGCCGATCGCGATATCGCTATAAGTGGCCCACAGGGAATCATCGAAAGTAAAGGTTCCTGTGCTGACACCTGGAACTTGAGGGTCTTGAAAAAATCCGCCGAGACCGATGGAGTCGTAACCGTCACCAGCGCCGTTAATGAACAAATCGTTCATCGGGTTACCGGTCAGGTTTCCGACACCCGCATCCAAGCAGGCTGAGACGATAGAGTTGTCGACAACCATGTGATTGTTGGTGACGACCTGACACATGACCGGTGACGCGCTGGCCGTACCAGTGATCATCAACCCAACCAACAGGCTCGCCGCTAATCCTTTTAGTTTTTTCCTAGTTCGCATGTCCGTTACTTCCCTCGAGAGTTATTACCCGCCGACGTTATAAGACGCACGAACTGTTCCAAAACGAAATTTGGTTAACGAAACAAGCGCGTAGTTTTTCGTCGCAGCTGCGCGCTGCTCAAGTCGTAATTTTTTTCGACAGCGTGTGAGGACTCACGCGCTGGCACGCTAATCGAGACGGATGTGGCGCGTTTATGGCGTTCGAATTTGCGCGTTCGCGCTGAGGGATACCGAGGGCGTGAGCGAACAGTTCGCAGCGCCCCAAATCTGCGAATGAACGTTACACAGCCAGCCCGGCTTTCCTGGCTGCATCAACCAAATACTCGCGGCCGGCAAGCATGTCGTCGAGCGAAGCGAAGGCATTGGTGTAATGCCCGTTGAAGCCCTTGCCCTCGATGCGCCTGAACATGTCGCCGAAATCGATGTCTCCCGCACCCGGCTTCAGGTGAACCTCGTAGCCATTGCGGAAACAGTCGGCCAGGCGCACCTCGAAGACGCGTTGCATGTCGAGAGCGTCTACAAATGCCTCGATGCCTTCGGGAACGAGGTGCGCGTGATTCGCGGTAAATGAGAGTCCAAACGCCGGTGACTCAATTTTCTCGAAGTAGTAACGCCACTCCTCGACTGTGTGTGCCAGATAGTGCACCTCGGAGTTCTCAGGTTCCTTGTTGAGGTTTTCAAGAAGGATCAATGCGCCTTTGCTTTCCGCATACGCCGCGATGCGCTTTAAGCGCTGCAATCCCGTTTCCATTCTTAATTCCTTGTCGGAACTGAAGTGGTAGCCCGCATGCACAACGATCCACTTCGCACCTAACTTCGAATAGATATCGACGTAGGCCTTTAAATACTGCTCGACGGCGTCGCTGACGTAGGGCGAGTACTCGGCGACATTGACGGCTGACAGGGTGTGCAGGCCAAGCTGGATGCCGTGTCTTTCGCAGGCGGCGCGTACGCCCGCCGCGCGCCGGTCGTCGAAAGTGGTGAGCGCGTTGGCTGCAGTGTCGAGCTGGATGTCAATAAAACGCACGCCGTTCTTCGCTGCCCACTCGATGCCATCCTCGAGCCTTGCGCGGCGTCCGATGTCGATCCCGATGCGTTCCCTGAGACCCATTTCTTCGCTCCTCCTGTGCCGACAATCTTAGCCAGTTGAGATATCACGGCCGGCGATTTTGCGGATATCTGGTTAACCCGATGGAAATCGAACACACAACTGACACAATTCGATTAGCTGCAGGGACACACCAGACAGGAGACATAATGAAAGAGACCACCGCACTTAAGGCCGCTTTTTCGCGCCGCCAGTTCATCACCAGCGCAGCCGCCGCAACCGGCGTGTTGTGCTTGCCCTCGCGCGCACAGGAGAAATTTCCGTCGAAGCCGATCGAGGTCGTCACGCATTCGGGCGCCGGCGGCGGTACCGACATCACTGCGCGGATGATGATGGTGCACGCGCCAGGAGTGTTTGGGACCGAACTCGTAGTCGCGAATCGGGTCGGTGGGGCCGGCGCAGCAGCGCTTGCCTACGCGCAAAGCCGCCCGCGCGATGGCTACACGATCCTGCTCGTGACGCAATCGCATTTGCTCACCATCCTGCAAGGCAAGTCGCCGGTCAAGTATGAGGAATTCGTCGCGCTTGCACGCGCCACTGCCGATCCTCAAGTGCTGATGGTCGGAAAGGGCAGCCCATTTAAGACGGCACAAGATCTCCTTGCCGCTGCAAAGACTCGCAAGCTCAAGGCAGGTGTGACCCACATCGGCAGCGTCGACCATCTGTCGCTGCTGGGCTTCGCACGCAAAGCTGGATTGCAGGCGCCGACTGCCGTTCCCTTCCGGGGCGGCGGCGACATCGTGATCAATGTCGTCAGCGGTAACCTCGATGTCGGCATGCTCAACTATGCGGAGGCCGAATCGCAACTCAAGGCGGGCGATGCGCGCGCATTGATGGTGCTTACTCCGCAGCGGATGAAGATCCTGCCTGACGTACCGTCTGCGAAGGATCTCGGCATTAACGCCGACTACTCGACCGTGCGGGGCTTCGTCACGTTGAAAGGCGTTCCTGAAGACCGGCTCAAGATCCTCGAGGACGGTCTGATCAAGTCTATGCGCGGCCAGATGTACACGACCTACATTGAAACTTCGGGCCAAGCTCCGGACAGTGTCGCCGGGCGCGCCGCGTGGCAGGCGCAGCTCGACGGCTTCTATGCCGAAGGTGAGAGCGAGCTGAAAGCGCTGGGTATGGCCAAGTAAACATGCGCCGAACGGACGTTGTCGTGGTAGCGGTCGCACTCTTCGGGTGTGCCGTTGCCTTTGGGCTGACCTATCGTTTCGCCGTCATGCCAGCGGCGATCGTCAGTGGATTGGGCGCGGAGGTTTTTCCGCGCCTGGTCATCGCCGTCATCGCTTTTCTCGCGGTGCTGGCCGCATTCGGCATCGGGAACCCTCCGATGGAAACCCCGGCCCCCGTCCCGCGGATGGTGTGGATAACTTCGATGGTGTTGTTTGCGTTCGTCGGCGCGGTCGAGCTAATTGGAATGTGGCCCGCGTCGATCGTCTTTCTTGTCGGTCTCGGCCTGTTGTGGGGCGAACGCAGCGTCTGGAAGCTCAGCGTCAGCGCAGTGGCGCTTTGCGCTGCGCTGTATGGGCTGTTTGTGCGCGTCCTCGGTGGAAATTTTCCCAAGGGCTTGATCGCCAACCTCTGGTCCTGAAACGTGGACGCTTTTTTCGCAGGTCTGTCGGCGGTGGCCGCTCCGCAGATCCTGTTTCTCATATTCGCTGGCACGGTGCTGGGTGTTGTAGTGGGCGCGTTGCCTGGTATCAGCGGAAGCACCACAACAGCGCTGTTGTTGCCGCTGACGATCACGATGACACCGAACGCCGCGATCGCGTTTTTAGGTTCGATTTACTGCGCTGCGAACTTCGGCGGCTCGATCACTGCGATCCTGATCAACACGCCCGGTGATCCGTCGGCATCGGCCACCGCGTTCGACGGCTATCCGCTGGCGAGACGCGGCGAAGCGGGTCGCGCATTGGGAATGTCGGCGGTCGCCAGTGCGATCGGCGGCATCTTCAGCGTGATCGTGCTGATCGTCTTTGCGCCCGTGCTGGCGCGGCTCGCCTATCAGTTCGGACCGCCTGAATATTTCGCGCTCGCGTTGTTCGGGCTGTCGATGGTCGCCGCTGTGGGCGGTGACTCGCCGGTGAAGAATCTGATGGCTGCCGCCTCGGGTGTACTGCTCGCGACTATCGGCCTGGATCTGACCACTGGCGTGGAGCGGTTCACTTTCGGTATGCCCGCTCTCTCCGACGGGCTCGGTTTCATTCCCGTGCTGATTGGCTTGTTCGCGATGGCCGAGCTGCTTGAGCGCGCAGCCCAGCGTGGCGTGATTCAGGAATACATGAGGCTGAATTCTGTGAAGCTGCCGAGCCTGGCCGACTTCCGCAAGTCCGCCAAGGCGATCGGTTTGTCGAGCGTGATTGGCACCTTTATCGGCATCCTTCCCGCGCTCGGCGCCACGACCGCGGCATTGATCTGCTACAACGAAACGAAGCGGTGGTCGAAACACAAGGAAGAGTTCGGCAAGGGCGCGATCGAGGGCGTTGCAGGCCCGGAAGCCGCAAATAACGCCGCCGTCGGCGGCGCGATGGTGCCGACGCTGGCACTCGGTATCCCTGGCAGTACGACGACAGCGATCATCCTGGCGGGTCTGCTGGTGCAGGGAGTTCGGCCCGGGCCGCACCTTTTCAACGAGCAGCCGACGCTGCTTTATGTGGTGTTCGGTTCGATGCTGGTTGCCAACCTGCTTTATCTTGTTCTTGGCTTGGGTGCGGCGAAAATCTTCGCGCGCATTGCGCTGATCCCCGACGCGTTCCTTTGGCCCGCCGTCTTCATTCTTTCCGTGGTCGGTGCCTACGCGCCAAACCAGTCAATGGAAGATGTCGTCATCATGCTGTTGTTTGGCGTCGTCGGATTCCTCTTCCGTCGTTACGGGTTCTCGCCCGCGCCGCTGATCATGGGGCTCGTTCTCGGAAAGATGGTGGAGGAAACGCTGAAGCAGTCGCTGTTGATTTTCGATCAAGATTGGACTCAGTTCTTCGCGCGACCGGTCGTCGTCACGTTGTTCCTCATCACCGCCACGGGGCTGTTCGCGCCGCCGCTCATTCGGGCGTGGCGTCGACTGCAACGTGTGCCTGCACGAAAGAGCGTGTGAATTCACCAACGCCTTCTTTTCGGTAGATTCGGTCGATGCCGCACATTCCTGCTTCCGCTGCCCTGTCTCGTTTCCGGGTCGTCGACCTGACGCAGGTGCGCGCCGGTCCCACGGCCGCGCGCCAACTAGCCGACTGGGGCGCTGACGTCATCCAGGTGCAGATGCCCGAACATATGCGCGGCGATGACACGCTCGGTGGGCAGGAAGGGTCGGACTATCAGTACACGCACCGCAACAAGCGTTCGCTCACTCTCAACCTAAAGGAACCTGAAGGCATTGCGGTGCTCAAGAAGCTGGTAGAGACGGCCGATGTGCTGCTGGAAAATTTCCGGCCTGATGTGAAAACACGTCTTGGTATCGACTACGAAACACTCTCGAAGATCAATCCACGTCTCGTGTATGCGAGCATCTCCGGGTTCGGTCAGACCGGGCCTTACGCGACGCGTCCGGGCTTCGACCAGATTGCACAGGGTATGGGCGGCCTGATGTCGGTGACCGGGCTGCCCGAGCAAGGCCCGCTGCGCGTCGGCATTCCGATTGCGGATCTGTGCGGCGGAATATTCGCAGCGTATGGTGTAACTGTTGCTCTTCTCGAGCGCGAGCATTCGGGCAAGGGCCAATGGCTGCACACTTCGCTGCTCGAAGCGATGATCTACATGATGGATTTTCAGTCGTCGCGGTGGACAATCGACGGCGAGATTCCGGGTCAGGCGGGGAACTTTCATCCCACCAGCATCCCGACCGGCGTATACAAAACGAGCGATGGCCACATCAACATTGCTGTTTTCGGCGGAAAGATCTGGGAACGCTTCGCCGAGGCGATGGGCGCGCCCGAGTGGATCACCGACGAGCGCTCAAAGACGAAAACCAATCGCTCCGTACATCGAGCGTGGCTGAATGCCGAGATCGAGAAGCGCCTGATGCGCAACACCAGCGACTACTGGATCGCAACGCTCAATGACGCAGGAGTCGCCTGCGGGCGTATCAACAACTTGAAGGAAGTGTTCGAAGAGGCGCAAGTACAGCACCTTGGAATTTTGAAGAAGGTCACATCGAAGCATCTGGGTGAGCAGACGCTGATGGGTCAACCTGTGACCCTGACTCGAACGCCCTCCACCATCGCGCGCGCCGCGCCGAAGCGCGGTGAACACTCGGAGGAAATTCTTTCCGAGGTCGGTTACGGCGCGGACGCCATTTCACGCATGAAAGCTGCAGGGGTTTATTGATATGGAAGATAAGTTCGTTGCTTCGGATTCCACTGAGCGCGTAAAGACGCGACTTGCCGGCCAGGTCCTCCACATTCGCTTTAACAATCCTGTCAAGCACAACGCGCTGTCGCTCGACATGTGGGAGGCGGTGCCGACGCTTCTGCTGAACGCTGAGAAGGACGACAACGTGCGTGTGGTCGTGTTCTCGGGAGAGGGAGAAAAAGCGTTCGTCTCTGGCGCTGACATCTCGCAGTTCGAGGACCTGCGCGCGCAGAAAGAAGCAGTCAAGCGTTACGAGCAGCTGGCCGAAGCCGCGCTGCAAGGTATTTACGAGTTCTCAAAGCCGACTGTTGCCTGCATTCGCGGTTATTGCATTGGCGGCGGTGTGAATGTGGCGATCAGCTGCGACATAAGGGTTGCGTCGTCCGACTCGGTGTTCTCGATACCTGCGACGCGCCTCGGACTGGGCTATCGCTTTTCCGCGATGAAGAATCTCACACAGCTTGTGGGGCCCGGATACGCAAAGGACATTTTCTTCACTGGTCGCAGGCTCGACGCGGCCGAGGCGCTACGCATCGGGCTCGTCAATCGCGTGGCAGAGCCTGCGGGGCTCGAGTCATTGCTTGCCGAATACACGACCGCGATCGCGACCGGCGCGCCGCTGACGATCAAAGCGGGCAAGCGGATCATCCAGGAAGTGTTGAAGCTGCCGGCCGACTTCGACGCCGAGATGTGCAGGCGGCTGATCCTCGATTGCTTCGAGAGCGACGACTATGCGGAGGGCCGCAAGGCTTTTATGGAAAAGCGCAAGGCCGTATTCAAAGGAAGATAAAGCCACACGCAGGCAATGGCTTATTGCTTTCCGATCGTCGTCTGAAGACCGTGACGCAGCCCGCTGACCGTAAGCCCGATCCATCCAGCACTGGCCTGCGCATCGGCATTCTCGACGGGGACGACATCGGCCGGGAGATTGTTCCGGCCTCGGTGGAAATCAGCCGCGCCGCCGCCGAACTGCATGGCGTGGCGATTGATTGGCATCCGTTACCGATCGGCGCGCGCGCGCTCGAGACGCACGGCTACACGCTGCCGCTGGAGACGATGGCAACACTGAAAACGTTGGACGGTTGGATCCTCGGGCCGATCGGGCACCGTGCGTACCCGAAAGTGCCCAACGCGATCAATCCGCACCCGATCCTCAGGAAGCAGTTCAATCTGTTCGCTAACGTGCGTCCTACACGTTCGTATCCCGGCATCGGATGCCTGCACGAGGATGTCGATCTCGTGATCGTGCGTGAGAACAATGAGGGCTTTCAACCCGATCGCAACATGGTGGCTGGCTCCGGTGAGTTCCGCCCGACCGACGAGGTGACGCTGTCCGTACGCGTCATTACGCGCACGGGAAGCCGCCGCGTCGCGCGTGCTGCTTACGAGCTCGCGCGTCAGCGTCGCAAACACCTTACCTATGTGCACAAGGACACCGTCTTCAAACTTGGCTGCGGCATGTTCGTTGAGGAATGCAAAAAGCTCGCGGCCGAGTATCCCGATGTGTTCGTCGACGACGTGATCGTCGACACGTTTGCGATGCGACTGGTACGTGACCCGCAAAGCTTCGACGTTGTCGTAACGACCAACATGTTCGGCGACATCCTCTCCGATGAGGCGGCGGGCCTTGTTGGAGGCCTCGGTATGGCGCCGGGCCTGTGCATTGGTGATGGCGATGTCGCGATGGCGCAAGCCACGCACGGCTCAGCGCCGGATATCGCCGGGCGCGGCATCGCGAACCCGTATGCAATGATCGAGTCGACTCGCATGATGTTCGAGTGGCTTGGACATAGTCGCGGCAACGATGCTGTGGTGAAAATGGCGGCTTCCATATCGCGTGCAACGACAGCGGCGCTCGGCGACGAGCACGCACGCACCGCCGATATTCGTGGCGATGGAACCACCGCGAGCTTCACGCGCGCGGTGCTTCGGGAGTTAAGGGCGTAGAGAGCCGCAATGCGTTCTTATTGGATGCGGATGAGCGACACGGACACCGCGCTGGAGTTGCGCGACGCTCCTGTGCCGCAGCCGGGCTCGCGGCAACTGCTTGTGCGAATGCAAGCAGCCGCGCTCAACCGCGGCGAATTTCTCGGCGCGCATCACCTGCCCAAGCCGGCAGCCTGGAAGGCAATCGGCAGTGAGGGTGCAGGCGAGGTCGTCGTTGCCGGCAGCGATGTCACAGGCTTTAAACCAGGTGATAGGGTGATGGGCCGTTGCGCCGGTGCATTTTCGGAGTACGCACTGATGGAGGCCGCGGAGGCGATTAGGGTGCCGCCCGCACTTTCGCCGGAACAGGCAGCGAGTATTCCGCTGACGTTTCTGGTCGCCTATGACATGCTGGTCTTGCAGGGCCGCCTGAAGCGCGATGAATGGCTTTTGATCAACGGTGTGTCATCCGGCGTGGGCGTCGCCTCGCTTCAGCTCGGCAAGATACTCGGCGCGCGTGTCATCGGCACGTCAGGTTCGGACGAGAAGTTGGCAGCGCTCAAACCGCTCGGTCTCGATGTCGGCTTGTGTACTCGCAAGCCGGACTTCGCCGGGGCCGTGATGGAAGTTACAGGCCAACACGGCGCAGACTTGATCGTCAACACGGTCGGAGGCACTGTGTTCGCCGAAAACATCCGCGCGCTCGCTTTCGAAGGACGTCTCGCCACGGTGGGATATGTCGATGGCGTCGTATCTGCGTCGCTCGACCTCGCGGCATTGCACGCCAAGCGTCTGGTCGTGTTCGGCGTGTCGAACAGGCTGCGCAGCAACGAGCAGCGCGCGGCGGCAGTGCCGCGTTTCGTCGCGGAGGTCATGCCGCATTTCGCGGACGGGCGCATCACGCCGCAGATCGATCAGGTGATGGACTTCGACCGGCTGGCCGAGGCAAAGGCGCGTATGGAAGCCGGCACGCACGTCGGAAAAATTATTCTGCGCATGCCGCTCGCACCGTGATATTTGCAATGCAGGGAGACAGTTTATGAAAAGTGCGAAGCTGATATTGACGTTTGCACTCGGCATTGCTTTCGCGTGCACGACCTGGGCGCAGTCCGCGGCCTATCCCAACAAGCCGATCCGACTGGTGGTCGGGTTTGCACCTGCTGGCGCGGCTGACTATGTGGCGCGTGCGATGAGTGAAGCCTTTGGCAAAGCCCTCGGGCAGCCCGTAGTCGTCGACAACAAGCCGGGCGCCGGCTCGAGCATTGCCGCGGACATTGTCGCCAAGTCACCGGCCGACGGATACACCTTGCTGATCGCTAGCCCGAGCAGCATTTCAGTGAATCCGGCATTGAATCCCAAGCTGTCGTACAAGCCAGCTGACCTCGCGCCTGTCACCAAGATGACGACGTCGCCCCTGGTGCTCGCTGTCAATCCGAGCACCGGCATTCATTCGGTTTCCGAACTCGTTGCAGCCGCCAAGAAGAATCCCGGCAAGCTCAACTACTCGTCGTCGGGCAACGGGTCAGCGCCACACCTTGGTGCAGCACTGTTCACGCAGCTGACAGGTGCGGAGATGACACACATCCCTTACCGCGGCGGTGCTCTGGCTATCCAGTCGGTGATGGCTGGCGACACACAGGTCACCTTCGGAACTTCGCCTTCGGTGCTACCGCAAGTCGGCGGCGGAAGGCTGCATGCGATCGCCGTCAGCACGCACGAGCGGTCGCCGCTTGTACCCGACCTGCCTGGAATGAAGGAGGCGGGTCTGCCGGAGTACAACCTCGAGTTCTGGTATGGCATGTTCGTGCCGGCCGGTACGCCACCGGCTATCGTCAAGAAAATCTACGACGCGACGATTGCAGCGATGCAGCAGCCGGCGGTCAAGGCAGCGCTGGCGCGCGAGGGCACCGACGT